>QHVY01000222.1:3917-8532 GCA_003223695.1 Acidobacteriota bacterium | reverse complement strand
CCCACGGAATCAGCACCGCGGAGCCGGTTTTGAGTACGACCACCGTCCGCCGATTCGCCGCAATCACAGCACGAACCAGCGCATTCTGATTGCGAGGTAATTCGAGCGACTGGTCGTGTCCCTCGCGGTCATGATCACCAATCATGACAATGGCCACATCGGCGGCCTTCGCCGCTGCTGTCGCCGCGTCAAGATCAGAGCCGTCGAGGACGGTCAGCGTTGCGTTCTTATTCAGTTTCTGCCTGATTCCGTCTGACGGATCGACTGCGTACAGCGGCCGCACGTGCGAACTGCCGCCGCCTCCGGTCGAAGCGTTCTGTGCATATGGCCCGATCAACGCCACGGACTTCACTTCCGCCATCTTCAACGGAAGCAGTCCGTTGTTCTTCAGCAATACGATGCCTTCTTCCGCCAATTGCCGCGCGATCTCGCCGTTTTCTTTTTCCGGCAGCGCCTTCGGCATGGGCAGGTGATCCCACACACCGATTTGCATCATCGCGCGGAAGCGACGCACCAGCTTGTCGTCAATGATCGAGATCGGCACCTTTCCCGACTCGATGTCTTTTTTCAGTCGATTGCTGAAGTAGTCGCCCGTCGGCATTTCCAGATCGAGGCCGGCGAGGGCGCTCTCAGTGGAGCTGTGCACCGCGTGGAAGTCCGAGGTGATGAAGCCGGTGCATGCCCACTCTTTTTTCAGAATGTCGGTCATCAACTGCGCGTGCTCGCAGCAGTAAACGCCGTTCACCTTCGGATAAGCGCACATCACAGACCCCGCGTGGCCTTCTTTGATCGAGACTTCGAAGGCCGGCAGGTAGATTTCGCGCAGCGCACGCTCATCTATCTCTTCGTTCACAGTGCGGCGGTCGGTCTCCTGATTGTTGGCTGCGAAGTGCTTTACGTCGGCGATGATGTGCTCCGCCTGGATGCCGATGATTTCCTGAGCGCTGATCTGTCCGGTCAGGTATGGATCTTCGCCGAAGCCTTCGAATGTGCGACCGTTCTGCGGCATGCGCGCAATGTTGATCGTCGGCGCTTCCACGAGGCCGTTGCCGAGCAACCGCGACTCGCCGCCAAGCACTTTTCCGTAAGCTATCGCGAGGTGCGGATCCCAGGTTGCCGCCAGCGAGATCGGCGCCGGGAGAGCCGTCGCCTGTGGCTGCGGTCCGGCCCCGTCGGGTCCCGCGCCCGCAGGACCATTGGTGATCCGCAACTCCGGGATTGCCAACCGAGGAATGGCTGGGACGTAGCGGTAGTGAGTGGCATCGCGAATGCCGTGCAGCTCGGTGAGCTTCTCGTCGAGCGTCATCCTGCTGACGACCTCTCGAGCGCGTTTGTCGTACTCCTCCGCGGTTTGCCCCAGGACCGCGATCGGTATTAGCGCCGCAAAGAAATACGCCAGTCGGTACACGTGTCAAAACCTAGGTAACATAGCTCGACCCCAATGGCCACTCACAACCAGCCCGCTAAGATCGGCAAATACGAGATCCTCGCAACACTCGGACGCGGCGGAATGGGCGTGGTCTACAAAGCGCGAGACCCGATCATCGATCGCATCGTCGCTGTCAAAACGATCCTCGTCGGCGTCGACGCGGCCGATGATGACGGACTCATTGACCGGCTGCACATGGAGGCGCGTTCCGCCGGCCGGCTTCACCATCCGAACATCGTCACCGTTTTCGATTTCGGCGAGCAGGACGACGTCTCGTACATCGTGATGGAGTACGTCGAAGGCGTGAACCTGGCGCGCCTCATCGACGAACGGCGGCCGCTGCCGCTCGACACGAAGATCAGCACTCTGATTCAGATCGCCGATGGGCTCGCGTACGCACACGAGAACGGAGTCGTTCACCGCGACATGAAGCCGTCGAACGTCTGCATCACGTCGAGGGGAACGGCGAAGATTCTCGATTTCGGCCTGGCGCGTTTCGACAATACGCGGCTGACGAAAACGGGCTACATGGCCGGCACGATCTCGTACATGTCGCCGGAACGATTGAGCGGCGAGACAGGTCCGAAAGACGACATCTTTGCCCTCGGCGCAATCGCCTACGAGCTGCTGACATACCAACGCGCCTTCGCCGGAACGATGGCGCCGGAAGTGATCAGCAAAATCATTTCGCCAACTCCGCCGCCGAAGCCATCGGATGTCGCCGGTCTGCCAGCGGAGCTCGATTCAATCGTTCAGAAAGCGATGGCAAAGGACATCGAGCAGCGGTATGAAACTGCTGCCCTGCTTGCGGATGATCTCCGCGGGTTCATGCAGTCCGATTCGCTCCGCGAGCACTTGGGGGTGTCAGAGCAGCCGACGGTCAGCCGCGAGCTTTTCGCGAATCGTTCGATGGCAAATCCATATGCCGGCAGCAGCGGCAAGTCAGCGGCTGGCGCGCCGCCGGCGACGATGCGTGTCCAGGCGCCGACCGTGATTCAGGGCGCAACAGAAGCGGCGACAGTGATCGTGCCCGACGCGAATACCAGCGGTCCGCGCACTCAGCCAGAAATGGGAATGACGTCTGCGCAGCCGACGCAAATCGTCGCTACCCGTCCCCCTCGCCGTGCGTTTGCCATTTCCGCGGGCATCGCGGCCGTGGTGATCGCCGTCGGCGCCTACTTTCTCATGATGCGCAAGCCGCAGACGGCGCCGAAGAGAGTGATCGCGACGCAAGCACCGAAGCCCGCGCCACCATCTGACCAGCGAAATCCGCTCGCGGACACGAGCGAGCTGCAACTGGAGACCGCCCGTACGCTGAGCGATGAGCTGGGCCGGCGAACTCTGACCGGTGGCGAGATGCTGAAGTTCACCCAAGCGAAGGCGCGAATCGCGCTCGCGGAAAGAAAGTTACACGATAAAGATTACGAATCCGGATCTCATCTCATCGGTGATGCGATTACCGATTTGCAGACGGTCATGGCGATGAGCGACAAGCGGTTGCAGACGCGCGTCACGAAGCCGGTTCCCGTTCCAATCGTCCAGAAACCCGAAACTCCTCCTCCTCGGCCAACATCGGCTCCAGTCGAGCCGCAACCGCAACCTCAACCGGCTCCAGTTCCCGCTCCCGCCCCGCAGCCTCGTCCCGTGGTGGAGGCGCCGGAAAAGCAGATCACTGCGTTCATGCGGCAGCTCGCGGCGGCGTATCAATCGAAAGACGTCGCGTTCTTCCGCGATCACGCGCTGCACTTCAACGATCAGCTTGCGAGCGCGATTCGCAATTCGCCGTCAGTGCGTGTCGAGCTGCAGATCGAACGGATCGACGTGCGCGACCCGCAACACGCGACCGTTCTCGTCAAGCGCACGGACTGGTTTCCGGATAACGGCTTGCCGCCCGCCGTGCAGTCACTGGTCTACAACGTCGAGCAGACCGCAGGGGGATGGCAATTGGCTTCGATCTCGCGCAGATGATCACATGCTCATCTGCACACCCGCGGTGACGACGTAGTTCGGCCGCACGCCGGATGTATTGAGCGGAATCAACAGATTGAGGACGAGCGCGCGATCTGCGCCGAGTTTCCATTTGCCGCCGGCGGTACCATCGATTTCCGAGCGCCCAATCAGCTGCGCGTTGTTCAGAATCGGACTGCGGAACAAGTTCCCGCCGTGCGGGCGAAGGACGCCCAGAAGGTCCGACGAGATCGTCAACTTCGGGGTGGCAAGAATCTCGGTGCCGAAGCGGTAATCGAATGCGTTGAGATTCGTCTCGCCAAAACGCGCCACATAGCCAACGTTGAGATGCGGCGTGAATTTACGAATGGCCTTCGATGCGATGTAGGCGACGCGGAGTTGCACTCGACCATTGCCGAGAAAGTTTTCCTTGTCACCTGTCGGCAGCGTCAGGTCGGCCATCGCGGCCGAGTCGAGGCCACCAAATGCCGGCAGTCGCAGCTTTGCGCGCGCAACCATGTCTCCGATACCGATCGCGGTTCCCGTTCCCAGTTGATCAGGAGTCTCGACGTTCGCATCGAAGCGGTGGAGCGCCGGGTCGCTGCCGGGCGCGTTCACGACGAATGCGTGCGTAAAGACCTGGAGATCATTGCGCTCGTAGGGAATCACAAGACCCACATCGAGCTGGTTGGTGATGCCGTACACCGCCGTCAAGGCAACGGCCTGGCTCTTCAGACGAAAGCGAAGCTGAATATGAATCGTATCCTGAAGAAACGGCGCGGTGAGGGGTGCTCCGGCCGTGCAATCGGGCGCAAGGCAATGATGAAGGATGAGTTCGACCGTATCCTGTCCTGAGATCGTCTGATAATCCGCGAAGGTGTACGTGAGCGATAGATTGAAGCTGCCCTTGCCGGTTGTGGATCCCCGCTCCGCGAGAATGGATCCGAGCGACCCTTCGACGCGTTCATACGTTCCGGTCGCCTCGTTAAATCGGTAAGACACCAGGCCGACGGCCGAAGGAATGGGAATGAAGGAGCGCGACTGCAGAACCGCCTGAAGAATGTTCGTGAAGTTCTGAAAATCGCCGGTTTCTCCGAAATGCGCCGAGTGGCCGGTGTTGGCGAGCTGAATCCCGTTTCCGCCGTACAAGTTGTTGATCAACTGGCTGAGCGTGTTTCCATGCTGAATGGTCACCTGCTGTGCGTTGAGCGCACCAGCGAACAGGAGCATAGCGATGAT
>QHVY01000222.1:487-3907 GCA_003223695.1 Acidobacteriota bacterium | reverse complement strand
GAAATTGTACTCGGCGCGCTTCATCGCCAGAACCACGAGTAAATTGTTGACAGATACTCGTAGACCACTTCACTTCGATCAGGAAAACGTCGCCACCAGCGAGTCGGATCGGCGGTTTCAAATCGCGTCGGGCGGATGATGGTTTGAGGAGAGCCGTTGGCCGCTTTTCCGAGCAACGCTTCCGCGCGTCCCGTGTGATATGGCGACGTCACCACAATCACTCGGCGATAACGCTTTGCGCGCGCATATTCTGCAATCGCCGTCGCTTCCCTCCTCGTGCTGTCCTGCGTTCGCGGCGAAACCGCAATGGCCGAAGCGGGCACACCCATCTGCACGAGCACGTCTTTCTGAATGTCGAGAAAGACAGGGACGTGGATTCCCAGTTGCTGCCGCAAGCTGTCGCGGACCATGTCGGGTGGCCGCAGGAGCAGGATTCGCGGGGCCCAACCTTCGCGAAACAGCATTCCCGCCTCGATCGTTCGTTCGACGCGCAATGATCCGAGAACGACGATCAGATCGCTGCGGAGGAGAGGATCGGAGTGAATGAGCCGGCGCGCGGCAAACGGCATCATCAGCCGCCCGAGAGCAATCAGGAGCGCGAGCACCGCGATCGCGATGATGATCCGTCGAGCGAATTTCAACGCTGCTGAATATACTCGGTACCATTGCGCGTCCTCTTCTTCGGATCCGGAAGCCCTGCATCGTTGATTGCGCTCGAGGCGCTTGTTCCGTGCGCCTCCGTGATCGGCGTCGTGGTGCCCAACGATCGCAGCGCGGCCCCTCTCGTCGACTTGGCGCGCCGCCACGGCCTCGGGATCAACAAATTTGATCCGCAGAAACAGCACGAGCTGGCGAAGCGGCTCGACACGCGCCCCGACTTGATCTGTGTCGCGACATTTCCATCAATCCTCAGCCGCGAGCTGCTTGAAGTCGCAATGCATGGGGCCATCAACGTCCATTGGTCACTTCTGCCGCGGCATCGCGGACCGGATCCGCTGTTCTGGACCTACTTGAACGATGACCGGGAAACCGGCGTCACGCTGCATTGGCTCGACAAGCGCGTTGACGGCGGACCCATTTTGCTCCAGCGACAGATCCCGCTTGCGCGGGGACGTCCGGTCGTCGATCTGTACAACGAGCTCGCGGCGATCGGCGCTGAACTCTTTGTGAACGCCATTCATCTGATCGAAGCTGGCGAAGCGCCGCGAATACCGCAAGATGAGCGCGCAGCGACTCGAGAACCCTCACGCACCGCGGGAAGCTGGTCAATCGATCTCGCCAACTGGCCCACAGAGCGTGTGTGGCACGTTCTGCGAGGTTTGACCGTAGGGAGCGCAGCGCTGCTGAGGGATGAACGTGGAGCTCCGGTGTTTCACGGCCCGGCGCGCGCCTACGTCCGGGAAACGCATGGCCGCCCGGCGGGCCGCATTGAAAACAGAGCCGATGGATTGCGGGTCTTCTGTTCGGATGGCTATGTCGATGTCGATCGGGCCAGCCCTGCAAAAAGATCCTGGCTGCGCACTCTTCTTACACGGCTGCCGCCGCAGTCGTAGACGCGGCCGGCCGCGAGCGCGACAGGAAGACGTCGTGCCAGATCGCGAACGAGTACGCCGTCCACAATTCAGTGGAATCCTGCCACCGAAATCCAGCGAGCTTACCGCGCGTCAAGGTCTCGATGTACTTGCGACGGTCCACTCCCGGCGCGCGCGCAATTGTTCCATCGGTGATCGCCTCTTCCAACGCGGCGATCACCGGACGACGATTGAACCATTCCGGTTGCGGGGCGAGAAACCCAACTTTCTTCTCCCGCCAGGCGATGTCCCTCGGAAGCAACGAGGCCATCGAGTCGCGCAGAATCCGTTTCGTCCACCCATTCCCGATGATGTCGTCATCAGGCAGCGAGAAAATGAACGTAACCAGGCGGTAATCGAGGAACGGTGCTCGCGACTCAATCCCTGCCGCCATCGTGGCGCGGTCGTTCACGCGTAACACCGTTGGAAGCAACCGGCTGTGAAAGCCTCCGTATAGGGCGCGCTTCAACGGCGACAAGGCCGGGATATCCGCCGCGAAAGCCTGCGGCGGTTTTTTTCGCGGCAAAAACGACCTCACTGCGCCGGCGGCGAGCTTCACAATCGGACTCCGCTCGGAGTGCCCGAGGACCGGGTTGCGCAAACGCGAGAGCGCGCGAGCGGCGGACCAAGCAGACAAGAGCCGGAGCGATCGAAGTCTCTGCTGCATCGCGTCCTGCGCGAAATTGCCGTAGCCGGCGAGCAGCTCATCGGTTCCATGGCCTTCCAGCACCACTCGGAATCCTGATTCAGCGAGCTGACGGTAGAACTCGTGATAGACAATCACCGAGGAGTTCCATACCAGCCCCTCCTGGTGCCAGGTCGCGCGTTCGACGAGCTGCCGAAAGTCATCGGGCGCGACCTCGAATCGTCGGATGTTCTGACCAAAATGTTGCGCGACTCTCGAGGCAAAGGTGCTCTCGTCGATCGAACTTCCCGGGAATGTCACCACGCACGCCCTCGCTGTGACAGGCCGCTCCTCGGTCGCAGAAACCGCTCGTCCCGACCGGGAGAGGATCTGGCACGATGCGTAGATGCTCGAGGAATCGAGACCGCCGCTCAACGTCACCGCTGGCGCGACGTCGGTCCGCAGGCGCAGGCGCACGGCGTCGAACAGCAACTCACGAAATGCTTCGACGCGATCGTCATAACGTTTGGGCGGCGTGACCAGGTTCTCCGCCGTGTTCCACCACGTCCGACGGAGCGGCTCCGACGAATCGATGCGGTATTCGCTGTAAGAGCCTGGAGGCAGCGGCGCAATGCCTTCGAACATCGACTCGCCGCCGCAGTATTGATTGAATGCACCACTCCCAAGCGCCGCTGGGACTCCCGCGGCCAGCAGCGATTTGATTTCTGAGGCGAACAGAATCTGTCCGTCGACATGGGCGATGTAGAGCGGCTTGACGCCAAAACGATCACGCGAAAGGAGCAGCCGCCGTTCCTTGCGGTCCCAGATCGCAAAGGCCCACATTCCATTGAATCGCCGATGACACTCGACGCCCCATTCACGAAACGCGCAGAGCACAACTTCCGTGTCGGAATGGGATCGAAAATGATGGCCGCGCGACTCCAGATCGGCGCGAACTTCTTTGAAGTTGTAGATCTCGCCGTTGAAGATGATCATCAGATCGCCGCTGGAATCGCTGAGCGGCTGGTCAGCCGCGGGCGAAAGATCGACGATCGACAGACGCGCGCTCGACAGCGCGATGTGCGGTTCGACGTGCACCGCGCGCCGATCGGGGCCGCGATGTGCGACGGAATCGATCATGCGCCACGCCGTTGCCGCATCAGGCGTGCGCGCTTCGCGAATGAAAATGCCAGCGATTCCGCACATGCGGTCATCACAGTCTAG
>QHVY01000222.1:0-412 GCA_003223695.1 Acidobacteriota bacterium | reverse complement strand
CGAGAAGACGGCAACGATGAAGAGCGCATCGAGCGATCCCGATCCAATCGCCACGGACCGCGCCGCCCAGGCATGCTTCGCGAGCCACAAAGCGGCTGGGCGCGGCGAAAGCGACCAATACGTCAACGCCATCTGCTGAATGTTTGATCCTGTGTACCATCGCCACCCGACGTATGACAGTTTCGTCACTCCGCTCAGGAAGAAGCTCAGCGCGAGGAACAACTGCGCCAATGTGACAGGCCAGCGATCATTTCGATCGGCGGCCCACAGCGCAAACATGAAAATCGTCGGAACCGTGAGTCCGCCCATGCTGGTGAAGTCGCCGGAGGCGAGCAGCGAATCGAGTGGCCCGAAGTGATACAGCAGCAAGCCGGCGGCAAAAGCAGTCACTCGAATCGCCACGCCGAACATC
>QHVY01000221.1:9010-10190 GCA_003223695.1 Acidobacteriota bacterium | reverse complement strand
TACGCGACGTGTACGACCTCGGCGAATCTTTTTTGTTTGTAGCGACGGATCGCATCTCAGCGTTCGATGTCGTCCTCTCGCCCGGCATTCCGGACAAGGGGCGGATTCTCAATCAGATTTCCAACTTCTGGTTCGAGCACTTTCATGACGTCGAGAATCATTTGCTCGAGGCTCGCTTCGATCGTTTTCCATCCGAGGTGCGGGCGCATTCGGAGTTGCGGGGACGAAGCGTCATCGTGCGTAAGTGCGCGGTGATTCCGATTGAATGCGTCGCGCGCGGTTATCTCGTCGGATCGGGGTTGAAGGAGTATCTGCAGTCGGGCACTGTCTGTGGGATTCGTCTGGAATCGGGATTGAAAACTGCGAGCAAGCTGCGCGAGCCGATTTTCACGCCGGCGACGAAAGAAGAGACCGGGCACGATCAGAACATCTCGTTCGAGCGCATGTCGGAAATCATCGGCGCGGATCTCGGCGCCCAGCTTCGCGATCTGACGCTCCGCATCTACAGACGCGCTGCCGAATACGCGCGATCGCGCGGAATCATCATCGCCGATACGAAATTCGAATTCGGTCTGTACGAAGGACGCGTCATCTGGATCGACGAGGCGCTCACGCCCGATTCTTCGCGTTTCTGGCCTGCCGATCAGTACGCGGTCGGCAAAAATCCGCCGTCGTTCGACAAACAATTCGTGCGCGACTGGCTCGAGTCAACAGGCTGGAACAAGACGCCGCCCGCCCCGGAGCTGCCGCCGGACGTCGTGGCGAAGACGCGCGAGAAGTACATCGCGGCATATCGGCAGCTCACGGGCGCGGAACCAGTACTTTCGTAGGGCACGGCTGCGCCGTGCCGCACTCCGGAATTCGGCACGACGCAGTCGTGCCCTACACTGACTTGATCAATACCGCGCGCGTCGCCGAGCCGCCATCAGCAGCAACACAGAGAAATGGCGCGCGTGTCGTCCTGTGCACGCGTCTCCTCGTTGCAGCCCCTTGTGGAGCGTGATCGTGTCGATGTGCGTGCGGCACCGAGGAAGCGTCGTTCTGGACTTGCCGACGTAGGGCACGGCTGCGCCGTGCCGCACTCCGGAATTCGGCACGACGCAGTCGTGCCCTACACTGACTTGATCAACACCGCGCGCGTCGCCGAGCCGCCATCAGCAGCAACACAGAGAAATGGCGC
>QHVY01000221.1:4583-8934 GCA_003223695.1 Acidobacteriota bacterium | reverse complement strand
ATCAATACCGCACGTTTCGCCGACCCGCCGGGCCAACGAAAACTCACGACGAATCTATAGATGTCATTTGCCACGTTGTGCTCGATCCCGACTCGTTTCAGCACGAAAGCGCCGCGGCCGTCGGCATTCAGAGGCACATCGGTCTTCAACCCATCGATGTCGACGCTGACCTTGCAGCCGGCCAAGGAGCCGCCGTTCGGAGACATTGCCGAGAGCCGAACATCGACGTCCGATTCGTAATCGATGTATTCGTCCCCATCGGCGGCAGCACAGAGAAACGGGGCGCGCGGAGCGTCATTGAGCACTTCCTCTAAGAGCTGCAGCACTGGCGGCGAGTCCCAGATCCTCGGGTGCGGATACGGAATGTTCGCCGTCGCGTACGCGCCGATCGGCAGAAACATCGTGCGCACATTTGCGCCCCGGATCCACGATGATGAAATCACTGGCGCGGTTCCATCGCCGGCATCCTTGCTGTGGTTCCACGTGCGAGAAGTCCACGTATCGATGCCCCAACCGCACACATTCGTCACCGGCAGCGCATCGAAATTCTGCGGAAAGGCACCGTGTGCAGTTGCCGCGAGCTGCCGCATGTAGCTCTGCGTCATCCACGATGTGTCGCTGAGAAGCTCGGGCGGAAGAAGATCGTATGCAGCCTGCGCGTGGCTGACGATTTGCGCTCCTTCCGCAGCGGTGAGTTTGGCGAAAAGAAACCCCGCTGATTCGCCGACCGTGATCGCGTGGAGCGCTTCGAGCGTGCCGCGCCACGGGACACCAAACGCCATCACCTGTTCGAAGCGCGAGATCAGATCCGGTCTTTGCTCGAGAAATGCGCGAAAGACGAGGCCACCCGTCGAATGGATGATCGCCACGATTTTTCCAGGCAGGCGATTCACTGCATCGGCAATCGCCTTGACGACCGCCGCATCGCCGATGCTCAGGCGCCAGTCCCATCCGATCGCCGCGAAATCGTCGCTCAGTTCCGATGTGTCGTAGCCGTACCTGCCGCCGAGAAGGTCATAAAGGGATTGAGCTTGTTTGGCGATGCCGAGGACGTCGCGGATCGGTGGGCCGGCGACGAGGTTGCCGGGAATTGTGATCAGGGTCTGAATCAGCGACCGCTTCTTCGCTGCGTCGACGAGCGTTGACAGCGCGGGCGGAAAGACTATTTTTCCGCTGCCGTCGCGCAGCTCGCTCGCTGGAAAACCAGGCACGAAGAGGATGGGCTTGGGCATTGGGCTGAGTCTAACGAGGAATGTTGAATGTTAAATGTTGAATGTTAAATGGATATTGTTTTCATTCAACATTTAACATTCACCATTCAACATTTCGATTCTACTTCCTGTGCTCGACCTTCACTTTTGTTTTGATGCCGCCGCGGACGAAGAAATCGCCTTCCACTTCAATGAAGCGCGGATCGAGCGCGCGAATCAGGTCGTCCGCGATGCGATTGGTCACCGTCTCATGAAACGTGCCTTCGTCGCGAAATGACCAGAGGTACAGCTTGAGCGATTTCAACTCCACGCATTTCTGATCGGGAACGTAACGGATGCGGATCGTGGCGAAGTCGGGCTGCCCGGTCATCGGACAGACGCACGTGAACTCCGGTGCTTCGAAGTTGATTTCGTAATCGCGTTCTGGATTTGGGTTGGGAAACGTCTCGAGATTCTTTGACGGCTTCGTGGCCATGGATCAGCGTTCGCGCTTGATTCCCGGCGTTGTTCCGCCGCCACCGGCCGCCATCAATTTCTGATTGAGCTCTTTGATGCGCTCCTGGAGCTGGGCGATCTTTGCCTGCGCGTCGGCGCGGAGGCGGTCCATGTCCGCCTTGACGCGGGCGATCTCGTCCTCCTTCGACGAATCCTGGTTCTGCTGCTGCGCGAACTGGCCGGCCTGAAATTCCATGTCGCGCTTCAGATTCTCGATCTCCTCGTCCTTGTCGGCGAGCCGCTGCCGCCATTGCGATTCCTGCTCTTCATACAGCCGCTTGATGTCCATGAGCTCTGTGATTTGTGAGAAATCCGAATGGCTCGGAGCCATGTCTCCTCCTCCGCGGACGCGATCCTCGATCTGCGGAAACAGCTTGCGCACTTTCAGCGACAGATCGTCCGGATCGCTGGCCAGCGCCATCGCGTCCTCGTACGTGATTTTCTGGTGCACCAGCAACGCGATCAGTGATTGATTCATTGATTGCATTCGAAAGACGCCGACGGACGACTCCATCGCCTCGAGAATGTCCTTTGTGTGTCCGTCCTCGATCATCTTGGCGATCTGCGGCGTGTTCTTGAGAATCTCCACCGCCGCGGTGAGTTTGCCAGCTTTCGTCTTGATCAGTTTCAGGGAAATGATTCCGCGCAGCACGAGCCCGAGCTGACTGCGGATCTGTTTGTGCTGATCGACTGGGAATGCGTCGATGATGCGGTCGATTGTTTGCGCGGCGTTGTTCGTATGCAGCGTCGAGAAAACGAGATGGCCCGTCTCAGAAGCAGTGAGGACCGTCTGCATCGTCTCGACGTCGCGCATTTCGCCGACCATGATCACGTCGGGATGCTGACGCATCGCGTTCCGCAGCGCTTCGCGGAAGTTCGGCGTGTCTGTGCCGACCTCGCGCTGCGAAATCGCCGAGACCTTGTCGATGAACAAAAACTCGATGGGATCCTCGATCGTGACGATGTGCAGCGGCTCTTTCTCCGCGATGTCGGAAATCATCGCCGCCAGGGTGGTGGATTTGCCGGAGCCTGTTGGACCGGTCACCAGCACCAGTCCATCGGGTATGTGCGCGAGATCGCGGATGGCGATCGGGAGCTCGAGTGCGTCGATGCCGAGGATTTGGATGGGAATGCGGCGGAAGACGGCGCCGACCGTGCCGCGCTGCATGTACAAATTCGCGCGAAAGCGGGCGACGCCCGGAACGCCGTAGCCGAAATCAACCGACTGATGCGTGTCGAATTTTTCGCGCTGCGGGCGATTGAGAATCGGTAGCAGCATCTTCTCCAGATCGGTTGGCTTGAGCGGATCCGTCTTGATCGGCACCAGCTTGCCTCGAATACGCACCAGCGGCGGTCGCATCGGCTTCAGATGAAGATCCGACGCCTCCTGCTTGGCCATGTAGATCAACAGATCGTTCAGGCTGAACGCAGGCTGGCTCTCTGCAGCCGCGGGCGTGGGCGTTTGGACGGTCACGATGTCGATTATAGCGGTAGGGCACGGCTGCGCCGTGCCGCAGCTCACCGGGTTCGGCGCGGCGCAGCCGCGCCCTACCTTCTCATTACGCTGTCGAGAATCATGAGGAAGGCTTCCTGCTGCTTGGGATCGGTCTTGTTGATAACGGCGATGGTTTCGCCGATCCGGAAGCGCTCATGGAGCTCCTCCGCGGAGTGCGACGATGTGACCACGATTCGCCGTGCGGGCACACCTTTCTGCCGCGCGTAATCGACAAATTTCTTGCCGTCCATGCCCGGCATTTCGAGATCGACGATCAGCAGATCGATTCCATCGTCGATTTTCGGCAGCGCGTCATACGGATGGCTGTATGCCTCGACGGCGACCGAATCTCCGTAGCGTTCGCCGAGAAAACCGCACCAGAGGTCGCAATAGGCGGGAGAGTCATCGACGATGACGACGCGTTTCATCGCTTCTTTTTGCGCGGCCTGCTCGCGGGGAGCGGCACCGGCTCGCGCAAATCGTACTGCAGCACGCCGCCGACGATCGTCGCCACCACCCGCCCCTGCAGCGTCTCCCCGATGAATGGCGAATTCGACGCCTTCGATTGAAACGTGTTCGTGACCTGGAATCGCTCATCGAGATTGAGGAGCGTGACGTCGGCCGGCGATCCAGGTCGAAGCGTTCCGCCGGGAAGATTGAACGCGCGCGCCGGCCCGGAAGACATCAGCTCGATGAGCCGCGGCAGATCGATCACTCGCCGTCGCACGAGGCGGTCGTAGCAGACCGAGAATGCCGTTTCCAGTCCTATGACGCCGAACGGTGCGAGATCGAATTCGATGTTCTTCTCGTCGAAGTGATGAGGCGCGTGATCGGTGGCGATCGCGTCGATGGTGCCGTCGGCAATCGCCTCGATGACCGCGTCGCGATGCTCCTGAGACCGCAGCGGCGGATTCATTTTCAGGTTCGTAGAGAATGACTGCAATGTTTCATCGGTCAGCGCGACGTGATGGGGAGTCACTTCGCACGTGACATTCACTCCGGCGCGACGCGCGCGGCGGACGGCTTCGACGGCGCCTGCAGTGGAGAGATGTGCGACGTGAAGATGCGAGTGCGTCATCTGCGCAAGGAGGACATCGCGGGCGACCATTGTCTCCTCCGATGTCGCCGGAATTCCGACCATGCCGAGAAG
>QHVY01000221.1:0-4486 GCA_003223695.1 Acidobacteriota bacterium | reverse complement strand
ACTGGTTTTCCGTCATCGCTGATCGCCACGCAGCCCGCCGCGCGAAGGTCCGCGATTTCCGCTAGTTCCTCCCCTTTCAACCCTCTGCTGACCGCTCCGATCGGATACACCCTACACGCGCCATTCCTCGCCGCCTCGGCAATGATCATTTCAGTCACCGCGCGTTCGTCGTTCGGCGGAATGGTGTTGGCCATCGCGCAAACGGCTGTATAACCGCCGGCCACCGCCGCGCGCGTGCCGGTGGCGATCGTCTCTTTGTGCTCCTGCCCAGGCTCGCGAAGATGTGTGTGCAGGTCGATGAAGCCGGGAACGACGACGAGTCCGTTGGCGTCAATCACGTCGCCGATCGCCCGCAATTTTTTGCCGACCTCGGCGATCACGCCGTTTTCGATCAGCACGTCGGCTTTGGCGTCGAAGTCGCGCGAGGGATCGATCACCCGAGCGTTTTGAATGAGGAGATTCATGCGAGGAATGTTGAATGTTGAATGTTGAATGTTGAATGCGAGCACCAGAAAAAGAAATCATTAAACATTAAACATTTAACATTCAACATTCCTCGTTACTCCCTGTGCGCTCCGCCAAGCAAATACAACACCGCCATACGTACTGCCACGCCGTTCGTCACCTGATCGAGAATCACCGACCACGGCCCGTCGGCGACGTCGGAGGCGATCTCCACGCCGCGATTCATCGGGCCGGGATGCATGACGATCACCCCTTCTTTCGCGCGACGCAGACGCTGCGGTGTCAGGCCGAACGTGTTGTAGTACTCGCGCAGCGACGGAAACCTGAGCTTCCCCTGCCGCTCGAGCTGGATGCGCAGCATCATGATGACGTCCGCGCCGTCGATCGCCTCGTCGATCGAGTGTAAGACGCGCACGCCGAGCTTCTCGATCTCCACCGGAATCAGCGTCGGCGGTCCGGCGACGGTGACGTTCGCTTTCATTTTCGTCAGCAGATGAATGTTCGAGCGCACGACGCGTGAGTGCGCGATGTCGCCGATGATCGACACGTTCACGCCATGAAGGCGACCGAGCCGCTCGCGGATGGTGAAGGCGTCGAGAAGGGCCTGAGTGGGATGCTCGTGTGCGCCGTCACCGGCATTGATGATCGATGCAGGAAGGCGATCAGCGAGCATCTTCGGAGCGCCGGGATATTTGTGGCGGATGACGATCATGTCGGGGGCCATGGCCATCAGATTTTCCGCCGTGTCGATCAGCGTCTCCCCTTTTTCGACTGACGATCCCGACGCGGTGAAGTTGAGCGTATCCGCGGAAAGGCGTTTCTCGGCGATCTCAAACGAGACGCGCGTACGCGTGGACGCCTCCATGAAGAGATTGATCACCAGCTGTCCGCGCAGCGCCGGAACTTTCTTCACCGGCCGCTCGCTGACTTCCTTGAAGCCTTCGGCCGTGTCGAGAATGAGTGTGATTTCTTCGGGAGTGAGATGCTCGATTCCGAGTAAGTCTTTGCTTCGTAGTGAGGAGGTTTGCGTTCGCATTCGCGCGTGCCCAGTGCCCAGTACCCGGTGCCCAGTCCATTTTCTCTCTGGGCACTGGGCACCAGGCACCGGGCACTTTATTTTTCCATGATCAACACTTCATCCTCGTCATCGAGCTCCGCCATCCGCACTTTGATCACTTCGTCGGCATCGGTGGGAACCGTTTTGCCGATCACGTCTGCGTGAATCGGCAGCTCGCGATGTCCGCGATCAATGAGAACAGCGAGCATTACCGCGCGCGGACGGCCGAAATCGATGAGCGCATCGAGCGCCGCGCGAACGGTGCGGCCGGTGTAGAGCACGTCGTCGACGAGCACCACCACTTTGTCATCGATGGGCTCGGGAAGTTTCGTCGGTTTCACCACCGGCTGCGGCGCGATGGTGGTGAGATCGTCGCGATACAGCGTGATGTCGAGAATACCGAATGGAACCGGATGCCCTTCCATCTCCTCGATCTCTTTCGCCAGCCGCTCGCCGATGGGAACACCGCGACTGCGAATGCCGACGATGATCAGATCTGTGATGCCGCGATTTTTCTCCACGATTTCGATGGCCATTCGGCGGATCGCGCGATGCATCCGTGCGCCATCGAGGAGCCGCTTCTTGACGTTCATCGTGTGAGAGTCGCTCCGGCCGGAGCGGCGCGGGAGAATACCACGAACACATTGGCGCCGCTGAAAATATCCGGACTTCCGTCGCAAATATGTCGTAGCAGCATAAAATATAAGCGGAAGTCGTTGTGCTGATGTGAGTTAACCCTATTGACACCCCCCCTCTGTCCCTTACAATGGCCCTTCCAACGGCCAGTAACACAATCCTGAGTTGAGGCGAGGGGAGCAGGATGGATAAGCGTTACTCAACGATCATTTTTGTACCGCACGCGCGGGCCAAATTTCGGAAGTTGAAGGTGTCGCATCGGCTGCTGTTTTCACTGGTCTCGGTAGTTAGTTCTTCGCTCTGCCTCTCAACGTTCTTCTCCATCCAGTACTTCACATCGCTCTCCCAGACGCACGAGCTCACGAAGCTGCGACACGAAAATCGCGAGCTGCAGAGCGCGAACGAACAGTTCAGCAAATCGGTCGAATCGTTGCGGACGCAGCTGCACACCGTCGAAGATCGCACGCGCAAACTGGCCATCATCGCCGGAATCAGCACGCTCGATGAGACGGGCCAGGGCGGTGGCGTCGGCGGTCTCCGTCCGGCCGACCTTGGCGAGAATCCGTATCGCGATGACCTCGACAAGATGTCATTCCGCTCCCGCCGCCTGGAAAAAGACCTCGGTCTCCTCGAACAGAAATTCGTCGCGCAGTCGCTGCTGCTCTCGTCGACGCCGTCGATTGCACCAGTTCATGGCATCCTCACCGATGGCTTTGGCGGCAGACAGGATCCGTTCACCGGCGAGCCCGGCACTCACAACGCGATCGACATCTCATCAGCGGTCGGCCAGTCGGTCCGCGCGCCTGCGGATGGAATCGTCGTCAAGTCCGAGTGGGCGAACGGCTACGGGAACGTCATTTACATCTCGCATGGCTACGGCTACTCGACGCGGTACGGGCATCTGTCCAACTTCGCCGTCCAGCCAGGCGATCACATCAAGCGCGGCGACATCATCGGCTACGTCGGCTCGACCGGCCGCTCCACCGGCCCGCACCTGCACTACGAAGTGCGGCTGAACAATGTGCCGGTGAATCCGCTCGAGTACATCCTCAACGCGCTTTAGGTGTGTGGGCCGGCTTCAGCCGGCCGACCGGCTAAAGCCGTTCCGCACACTTTCCGGCACGGCTTGCGCACCCCACTCGGTGGAGGGTTGCGCCATGGCGAAGTGCGAAGTCTGCGATAACGAATACGACAAATCATTCGAGGTCTCGCGCGGCGGCGAGCGCCACACATTCGACAGCTTCGAATGCGCGATTCACAGCATGGCCCCGTCGTGCGCGCACTGCGGATGCAAGGTCGTCGGGCACGGCGTCGAAGCGAGCGGAAAGATCTTCTGCTGCGCGAACTGCGCGCGTCAGTCGGGCACGCGCGAGCTGCGCGATCGCGCCTGAGAACCTGCGCTTCGCGCGTGATCGGTTGTCAGTGATCAGTTGTCCCCAACTCCCGACAACCGACAACTGACAACCGGCAACGCGAGCGCCGCAGGCGCGAGCTAGAACAGCCGCCGCCCGACCATCCCCTGCTCGTCGACCTCGTTTGTGAGCAGCCAGCCGACGACGTCGCCGGGCACGAATCGGTCGCCGCTGTACTTCGTTACGTCAAACGCTGCTGAGCCCTGTGATGCGATATCCGGTCGCGACTGCGCGAGCCGGACGAGACGCCCGTGCCACAGTTCGAAATTCTGACGCCGCAGATCGACCCATCCCGTCCGTGCATACTTCTCGATCGAATCGCAATCGATCGGCGATGCAGCGTGATCGGGAGGGGCGGGCGGGATGTTGATCCGCGGTCCGCGCGTGAGACGCCCATCTGCCCTCAGCAGCGGGATGCCGATCGTGGTCACAAGACTGACGATGTTCGCATGCGAGGCGAGATAGGTCTCAACGCTCCGCTGCATCTGCGTCGCGCCGATCGCAAGCATCTTCGCAATGTCGTCCCCGAGCGCTTCGCGAAGCAGATACGCCTCGATCAGCAGCTTTGACAATTTCGGAGGGCCGAGATGGCCGACGGCAATCGACGGAAGGACGTGTCCAGCCGCCGCAGACTCGAGTTGCTCCATCGCCCGGATCGCCTGTTCGCGCAGCACTCCCGCGCGATAGCTCGGCTCAGTGATCGCACCATCGATCGCCGACAAAACGTCGCGACCTGTCGAGGCGCCGAGGATTTCGAGGATGGTGGTGCGCGCCACCTCCTCCGGCGTCACATACTCCATCTGCCTCGGATACGTGATGGCTTGAAATTCGCCGATGGTGAAAAATCCGTTCTCGCCGGTGTCGGCACCGATCATCGTGAGCGGCACGTCGCGCCCTTCGAATTTTCGATACGAAT
>QHVY01000220.1 GCA_003223695.1 Acidobacteriota bacterium | reverse complement strand
GACGCGCCCCAACACGTGGCTGGAATCTGTCTAACCGGGTAATCGAGTGAGGGGTATAGACTTGTGGTTGAAGGCCGCCATGGCCACTCCCAACATTTCGCGCCGTACGACTCGCTTTGGCGATTTCGAGGCTGACTGTCTCTCAGGTCAACTGCGCCATCACGGCATCAGGATCAGGCTTCCCGACCAATCGTTCCGCATGCTTCTCCTGCTGCTGGATCGAGCTGGCGAGGTCGTCACGCGCGAGGAGCTGCAGCGAGAACTGTGGGCCGAAGATACATTCGTCGATTTCGAAGCGGGGATGAACAGCGCGGTCAAGCGCCTCCGCGATGCGTTAGGCGATTGCGCGGACACGCCGCGATTCGTCGAAACGCTTCCGCGCCGCGGCTACCGTTTCATCGCATCAGTGGAGCGGCCGATCGCCGTGTCGGCGCCGCGGATCAAATCGGTGGCTGTTCTTCCGCTGGACAATCTCATCGGCGATCCCACCCAGGATTTTTTCGTCGATGGCATGACCGACGCGCTGATCACGCGGCTGGCGCAAATCGGCGCGCTTCGCGTCACGTCACGCACTTCGGTCATGCGTTACAAAGGGACGGCCAAGCCGCTGCCGGATGTCGCTCGTGAGCTGAACGTCGACGCGGTGATCGAGGGTGCAGTCACGCGATCGGGCGGTCGCGTTCGCATCACTGCTCAATTGGTGCATGGATCGACGGATCGGCATCTCTGGGCCAGGGAGTACGAGCGCGAGCTCACCGACATCCTGCTGCTGCAGGCCGAGGTAGCACAGGCGATTGCCGACGAAATTCAGATCAAGGTAACACCTCAGGAGCAGGCTCGCCTCGCAAGTGCCCGTTTGGTCAAGCCGCAGGCGTATGAAGCGTATCTGCGTGGCCGCTTCCATTGGGACAAGCGCACCGAAGAAGGGATGCGCAAAGGGTTCGCGCTGTTCGAGCAGGCGCTGGCGGAAGATCCGAGTTTCGCGTTGAGCGAGGCGGGCGTGGCCGAGTGCTACAACATGCTGGGATTCTGGGGCGTGGCTGCGCCGCATGAGATTTCATCCAAAGCCAAAGCGGCTGCTACGAGGGCTCTGGAAATCGACTCGGCTTTAGCCGAGGCGCACGCCGCGTTAGGCTGGGCGAAATTTGCATATGACTGGGACTGGGCCGGAGGCGAACGCGAGTTCCGGCACGCCATTGAGCTGAGATCGGGCTACACCACAGCGCATCAGTGGTATTCGCATCTGCTCGTCTACCAGGGGCGAGTCGCCGACGCACTCCAGCAGGTGCAGCGCACGCTCGAGCTCGAGCCTCTGTCACTGGTCATGAATTCGAACAGCTCGTTGATTTGCCTGTTGGCGCACGAGTATGAAGAGACGATCACGCGTGCCCGCAAGACACTCGAGCTCGATCCTCATTTTCCTCCCCCCTATCTATGGTTAGGCTGGGCATTGCAGAAACAGGGAAACCACGAAGAAGCTCTCCAGGCACTCCGGCAGGCAGTCCCTTTATCGGGAAACGGACCGCGTTATGTCGCCTCGCTCGCCCACGGCTATGCGCTTAGCGGAGACGTGGACAACGCAATGAAAACGCTGGCGCAATTAGAAGAGATGGCAAAGCGGCGCTATGTCTCCGCTTACGACTTTGCCATCATCCATGCAGGCTTTGACGATCACGAGAAGACTTTCGCGTGGCTGAATCGAGCTTACGAAGAGCGGTCGACCTGGCTGGCGATGATCAAAGCAGACCCGCGCTTCGACTCGTTCCACGGCGAACCGAGATTCGACGATCTGCTACGCAAGTTGGGGCTCGCTGCCTGAATTTTTCCTATCCAGCCAGTTCGCGGCGGCGGCAAGCTGAATGTAGCCGACGAGAAAAATCACGGCTGCGATTTTGGGGGTGGGCAGAATGGGAAACCAGAAAGCGGCCACCTGAATCGCGAGAATGAAGGCTCCCAGGACCGCGAATCCCGCGGATCCTTTTCTGTAAAACCACAGGCCTCCGAAATAGAGGGCAACCTCGAGCGCCAGCGCCGGCACTGGGTAGTTCCACAACGCGAAACCGACTTTGCGCGCATTGTCGTAGAGCGGCAGATCGGGCCGATGTACGATCAAATCGAGAATCCAGTGGGAAAAAACCGCTAGAGCGATCAGAAGAGACGCTCTCCGCGAGGTGAAAAAGCGACATACAACGTATGCGAGCGCGGACCAACCGATTGCCCCCGGCAAGCTGTGGGTATACGGCATGTAATACAAATCGAGCGGCAGCGACCCTCGAAAGGCCCTCGTGATCCGCGCTTTTTCCACGCCCAAGAGGATCAGCACCGACCACACCACATCGACGAACTGCACGGCCACAAAAAGCAGCCATAGAGGAATCCGCCGCTCCACTCGCTTGAAAGCGAAGGCGACACCGTAGTGTCCGATGAACATTGGTGTCCCTGTATCTTATCCGCACATGTCATCCTGAGCCGCATAGACGGCGAAGGATCCCCTCCGCAAACGCGAGGGGGATTCCTCGCCGTCTCTGCGCCTCGGAATGACACACAAATCATGAACTACCTCGCGCATCTATTTCTCGCCGGCGACTCTGCCGAATCACTGATCGGCAATCTCGCCGGCGATTTCGTCAAAGGAGCGCTGCACGATCAATTCACTCCCGGCATTCGCGAGGGAATCATGCAGCACCGGCGCATCGACGCATTCACCGACACGCATCCGCACGTTGCGGCATTTCGCCGCGTGCTGATTCCCGATCATGGCCACTATTCACGGGTGATCAGCGATGTGTTCTTCGATCATTTTCTGGCGACGAGCTGGTCGCGATATTCAACCGAACGGTTGAATGATTTCGTTGCCCGCGTCTTTGCAACAATGGATGGTCAACCGCTGCCTGGTCGGCTCGCCGTCGTCTACCCTCACATTCGTCATTGGATTCTCTCCTATCGCGACATCGACGGCATTCGCATCGCTCTGACAAATCTTTCCCGACGCTTGTCGCGGCATCCGCATCTCGAATCGGCGACGCATCATCTGATCGACTCGCGCGCGGAGCTCGAGCGGCGCTTCCGAGAGTTCTTTCCCGACGTGGTGACGTTTGCTCGCAGTTTTTTCACCACAGAGAACACGGAGGACACAGAGCCATCTCTGTGATCTCCGTGCTCTCTGTGGTGATTCGTTAAACTCGCAAAGTTATGAAGAGTCTCCAGGAAACGTACGCGCCAAACAATCACTGCTTCGGCTGCGGACCGGCAAACGAGAAAGGGCTGCGCATCCGCAGCTTCGCCGACGGAGAGGAGCTCGTGTGCGAGTGGCGGCCGGAGCCGCATCATGTCGCCTTCGACAGCATTCTCAACGGCGGCATCTGCGGCGCCCTTCTCGATTGCCACAGCAACTGGACGGCGGCGATGCATCTGATGAAGAAATCAGCCGCCGCCGAGCCGCCGTGCACGGTCACCGCCGATTTTCATGTGCACCTCAAGCGTCCGACTCCGATGGATGTGCCACTGCATTTGCGCGCACACGTCGTCGAATCATCGGACGACCGCGCCGTGGTCGAGGCCACGCTCGAGGCGAACGGAAAAATCACGGCGACGTGCCGCGGGACCTTTGTCGCGGTGAAGGAGGGACACCCGGCGTATCACAGGTGGTAGTTGGCCGTACACCGTTGGCCGTTGGCCGACGGCGAACAGCCAACGGCGAACGGCCAACGATCATCCGTTCGCCTGCAGCTCCATCAGAATCTCGTCGATGGCGTCCGCGGCCTTGTCCAGCGGCAGAACGCACGTGCCGGCGCCCTGATGTCCGCCTCCGCCATAGCGCGACATCAAATCGCCGACTGAAGTCTTGCACGTGCGGTTGAAGATGCTGTGGCCGACGGCGGCGATGACGCTGCTGTGCGCCGGACCCCAATGCACGCGCAGCGAAACGTTCGTGTCGGGGAAAAGCGTGTAAATCAGAAAGCGGTTGCCGGCCGGAAGCCGTTCGACTTCGCGCAGATCGGTGACCACGACATTTCCTAACTGGAAGCTGCTGCGCTGGAGGAGGCGTTTGAAATCCTCCTGCTCCCTCCGAATCCTCTCCACCCTCTCTTTCACCTCTGGCTGTTCGAGCACTTTCTCGATCGGCATCGTCTTCAGCCAATCGACGAGCTTGTGGAAATAGCCTTCGAATTTTCCGAGGCCGGTGCGGCTGTCGAGGGTGTAACCGAGGAGGATGTAGTCGCGGGGGTTGTTGACGTCATCGGGCGTGAGCTGCGCGGCGTCGAGGCGATCCGTTTCATCGACCAGCTTCGAGAGCCGCAGCAGTTGTTGATCTTTCGGATTTTTCTCGAG
>QHVY01000294.1 GCA_003223695.1 Acidobacteriota bacterium | reverse complement strand
GTCGACCATAACGCCGTTCTCCTTGGCGACAGCAAGCTGCTACTGCCGCACGGCTTTAAGAATAGCGCTGTCGAATTCTGAACTTCCGGGGCGAAGCACATACCGCGTAGACTGTGCCGCTTCTGCGAATGAAAACTCCGGTTCGACACGCCGAGTAATGATGGGAGGGTGACTTGGTGGCCGATTGCATGCGCAACAAAGTCCACCGGCAAGACGTCGTTGTAAATCGGTCCTCCGGTAGCCGGAGTAACCGTTGTTGAAGCGTGCTTCGCGGCCGGCGGAAGTTGACGCACCTCGTCGGGCGTGCGGGAATGATGAGTACCACGACGAGAAGTCGCATTACTCTTGGATTCATCATCCGCCTAACGTTCCAAGCTGAGCCGCTTCGCGCCCGCTCGAAGCTCTTGGAAGGTTGCCTAACAGCGAAGCAGGCCGAAGTCCGTTCGACCGCCGAGTTAGCCCGCACTGGGCGAAGTGTCCGCTCTGTGCTGGTTCCCTGTTGAGAACCATACGCCCAGCGCTACGGCAACGTTGATGAGAGCAACGAATGCCAATACGCCGTAAGACGACCACGCCGCGGGACTGGTCGGATATTGCGGTACAGCGACGGTAAGTGCGCTGATACGCAGGCCGATCACTTCCTGGACAACGTTTGTCGCGACGTGGAAGGCCAGAACAAGCGGGACGCTATGCCAGCGAGCGAACAGCACCGCGAATAGGAGTCCTGACGTCAGGACACCGGCCAGGGCGCTTTGCCATGGGACGCCGCCTTGGATATGCAGAAGTGCGAAGAGGATCGAGGTGCCGGCGATCGCGACCGATCGACCGTATACCCGCGCCGTGAGAAGGAAGAGATAGCCTCGGTAGAGAAGTTCCTCCGCAGCGTTGTTGAAGACGATGAAGCTGAAAGAACCGGCTGCGGCTGCCGAATTGAATGGCGGCGCAGGTCGCCACGAGGCCGATGTAACAAACCACAGCGCCACAGCCCACGCTTCGGCGGTGAGGGCACCGCCGACAAATCCCAGCGCCATCTGGCGAATTCTTACTCGTGGAGCGTCGAAGCCCAATTCCGCCAAGGAGCCTTCGTCGAATCGTAGAAAGCGCCAGTTCAAAATCAGTGTGAGGGTGGCGAGCGCGATTGCGGGAACTGCAGCGCTGAAGTTTCCGAGCTTGCCGCGCAAGACGCTCAGAAGAAACAGGTAGCTGACAACAGCCACGGCCGCAAGACCGAGGAAGAGAGCGATCTTCGCCGCCGCTCGCGCCATCACTGGCGAAAGTCTAGCAGTGACGGTATTCGTTTCGCCGCGGTCGTGACGGGCTAAAGGATCACGCGTTCAGCCGCAAGCGGCCTCCACGTGCGAACATGACGGACGCGTGCAAACTTGCAAATCACCAGGGCCTTCAGGCCGGGCCAGCGTCGGCCGCTCGTCGGCTGCAGCGAAAAGTTAGGTAACCGGAGCTTGACTCATGCACCGGCACCGAGCTGATTTCCTCGATGGTCAGCTTTTGGTACGGATGGTTCATCACGAAGATACCCTCTGGGCAGCCCGGCGCCGGAAGCACGCTCGCCGAAATGCGCGGCGAGCTTCCTGGAAATTTCTTCTGTTCCATCAGCCGCTATCCAGATCAGGATGCGGTGATCATTGTTCTCAGAAAACGGATACGGCTCCTCAGAACGTCTGGAAGCCAACCTGCAAGCTGTCTTGTTCGATCAACGTCCTCGGCTACCTTGGCGAAAACCCTCGGACGTTCTCGTCCAGATTTTCCGTTCCGGCGTGACTTCGCTTCAGGCGGGTCTATACGTAAGCAAAACAATTCCGTTTTGAAATGTTCTCGCTGTGACCCGATTCAGGTTCATAGTTCTAACATCTTTGAATAAGGACTTGCCAGCGCCTAACACAATCGGCAGGATCGAAAGTTGATACTCGTCGATGAGACCGGCGCTTGCAAGCTGCTGCACGATGCTGCCGCTGCCCAAGATTGTGATATCCCTTGTTTCCTTCAGCTTGCGTATTTCTCCCCGATCAATTTCATGAAGAAGCGTAATGTTTTTCCAATTGGGCCCTTCTTCGGCGCGCTTCATGGTTCTCGAGAAGACGATTTTCGGGCTGTTGTTCATCACATCAGCCATTCTCGGATCGTTCTTGATCGCTTCCGGCGTCGGCCAGTAGCTTTTCATCATCTCGTAGGTGGTATGGCCAAACATCAGCGTGCTCCCTGATTTGGCTGCCTCATGAGTCAATTTGTCGTACTCATCGTCTTTCTTAATGACTTTGAACCAATCGATCTCGCCGTTAGGGCCGGCAAAGAAGCCGTCCACTGTCACGTGATTGAATACGCTGATCTTTCTCATAACAAAAAAAGCCCGCCGATTGGCGGGCCTTCTTTTATTGGCCTCGTTTCGTTCCCGGCGTTCGCGCCTTTTTCTTCGGCGCGGCCGTCGGTTTTGCGGCCTTCTTCGCGCCGGCAGCTTTCTTCGGCGCGGCCTTCTTGGGCTTAGGCTTCGGCTCTTCGGCTTCCTCAGCCTCTTCGGGAGCCTCTTTCTTCGGAGCGGCTTTCTTCGCGCCGCCTTTCTGCTCGGCGGGCGCCTCCTCGATCTTCGGCTCGTAGCCGACGAACTCGAGAATAGCCATCTCCGCGGCGTCGCCGCGACGCGGTCCGAGCTTGATGATGCGCGTGTAGCCGCCGGGACGCTCGGTGAAGCGAGGACCGAGGGTGTCGAACAGCTTAGCGATCAAACCATCATCGCTGACGACGCGCTCCGCCCGACGGCGATTGTGCACGCTGTCATTCTTGCCCAGCGTCACCAGACGCTCGATCTGCGGCCGGAGCTCTTTCGCTTTCGGCAGCGTGGTGATGATGCGCTCCTTATCGATGAGCGAGGTGAGCTGATTGCGGAAGAGCGCCGCACGATGCGCGCTCGTTCGCCCCAGCTTTCGATTCGCCATTCCGTGTCGCATAACGCCTAACCTCTTTCTCGTTCTTGCCTACTACAAGGACTGAGGACTCAGGACTGAGGACTGAGTGTGGGGACTCAGTCCTCATCACTTTTACTCTATTCACGCATCTCGCCGCCGCGAGCGCCCGCGCGGGTCATCCCGAACGAGAGGCCGAGGCTGGCGAGGACGTCTTTGATCTCGTCGAGCGATTTGCGGCCGAAGTTCTTGGTCGACAGCATCTCGCGTTCGGTGCGCTGCACCAGATCGCCGAGCGTGCGGATATTCGCATTCTTCAGGCAGTTCGCCGAGCGGACGGAGAGATCGAGCTCCTCGATCGGCTTCGCCAGCATCTCGGAGAGCCGCGGATCGACTTCCGGCGCGGCGGCCTCTTCGGCTTCCTCGCCGCGCGTCTCGAACGAGCTGAAGATGCGCAGATGATCGCCGAGGAGATCGGCGGCGAGGCCGACGGCTTCCTGCGGCGACACGGCGCCGTTCGTCCAGACTTCGAGCACGAGCTTGTCGTAGTCGGTCATCTGTCCGACGCGCGCGCCTTCGACGTGATAGTTCACGCGACGCACCGGCGAGTGAATGGAATCGACCGGAATGTAGCCGAGCGGCAGATCGCTGTCGGCGTTGCGATCAGCGACCACGTAACCGCGGCCGCGCTTCAACCGCGCTTCGAGCTTGAGGTTGCCCTCTTTCGAAAGCGTGGCGAGATGTGCGGTGGCATCGAGAATCTCGATGTCGGAGTCCTGATCGAAATCGGCCGCGGTGACGACGCCGGGACCCTTCTTCTCCAGGTACAGCGTCTTCGGACCTTCGCCGTGCAGCTTGAAGGGAATCTGCTTGAGGTTCAGCACGACGTCGGTCATGTCCTCGACCACGCCGGTGAGCGATGAGAATTCGTGAAGCACGCCCTCGACGCGAATGGCGGTGATGGCCGCCCCTTCGATCGAGGAGAGCAGGACGCGCCGGAGCGCGTTGCCGATCGTGGTTCCGAAGCCGCGCTCAAACGGCTGCGCGATGAAGCGGCCGTAATTCGGAGTGAGGGTTTCGGGATCGTAATCGAGCTTTTTGGGTTTCTGGAAATCTGACCACAACATGTGAGCGGCCTCCTCGCCATGACGTAGGACCGGCTCTTAGCCGGTCCGCGCCGGCTAGAGAGCCGGCGCTACGTCGATTCTTTTTACTTCGAGTAGAGTTCGACGATGAGCTGTTCCTGGATCGGCAGACGGATGTCTTCCCGTTTTGGAAGATCGAGCACGGTGCCGAGGAACTGTTCAGGATTCAATTGCAGCCAGGGTGGAATGCCGCGGCCGCTGGCCGTCTCGACGGCCTGGCGGATCTGGTCATTCTTGCGGCTCTTCTCGCGAACCTGAATGACCTCGCCCTTGCGCACCTGGTACGAGGGGATGTTGTTCTTCCTTCCATTCACCTCGATGTGTCCGTGCCGGACGAGCTGCCGCGCCTGCGCGCGCGACGACGCGAATCCGAGCGAGTAGACGACGTTGTCGAGACGCAGCTCGAGCTGGCGAAGAAGCATTTCGCCGGTGATGCCTTTCTGTGCTGCGGCGCGCGTGAAGTAGAGCCGGAACTGGCGCTCCAGCAAGCCATAAATGCGCTTGACCTTCTGCTTCTCGCGAAGCTGCAGTCCGTAGCCGAGAACCTTGGAGCGGCGCCGGCCGTGCTG
>QHVY01000293.1:6441-6825 GCA_003223695.1 Acidobacteriota bacterium | reverse complement strand
GCGTGAAACCGAGCTGTTGCCGCGCATTCGGATCGGCGCCGCGCTGGAGCAAAAGGCGCATCGTGGCGTGATCCTGCACGGTAGCCGCAGAGTGCACCGGCGCTACACGTTGTGGATTTCGAGCCGCCGCGTTCACGTCCGCACCGCGCTCGATCAGCTCGCGCGCCAAGTCAGGATGGCGGAAAAAGACCGCCAGTCCGAGGGCCGGAAATCCATCTTCGCTGTACGACTGCAGCAACGATGGATCGCGTTTGAGCAGGTCCAGCGCGCGCTTTCGGTCGCCGAGCGCGCACGCCTCAGGGAAGCTCGGTTCGGCTCCGCGCTGCACAAATAGCTGAGCGATTTCAGGATGTCCGTGATACAGCGCCAGAAGGATCGCCGTCA
>QHVY01000293.1:0-6427 GCA_003223695.1 Acidobacteriota bacterium | reverse complement strand
CTTCGCAGTCTCGCCTTTCTGGATGCCTTGAATCAGCTCGTCGGTTTTCATACGTCACATCTTCGCGCAGCGATGGCCTGAGACGCTTCTCGAATCCTGCGGATTCTACTCGGAGGAGAAATGCACCCGTCCGGCACCATTCTTGATCACACTTTTCCATGATGGCGAAAGCAGTCAAACGCTGCGAATTCTGCGGGCATTCGCGCGCCGCGCACGTCGATGGCATCCAATGCGCGCTCTGCTCCTGCCGCTCCGAGGCGCGCGATTTTGTTCAGCAATCGTTCGCGTTTCGCGGTACGCTTGGAGTGCTCAAAGTGCCTGGGGCACGAAAACGGTAACTCATCGGTAGGATTACTTCACCTTCAACTCTCGTTGCGAGTTCTTGTATGACTGATAAAGCGATGCGACCCCCGAAGATGATCACGGTGTCTGAACGCAATCTGCAGAATGCCGCCATTCGCCTTTTGCCGAAGCACAACAAACTCGTCTCTCCTGAGGTCGATTACCTTCGCCGCGTCCTCGGTGAAAAAGCCACCCAGGCACAGATCGACGAGAAGGTGCAGCAGGTTCGCAAGCTGCCCTGGGCCGAAATCGTCCGCGAATAGCGGATGTGACCGACGCAATCATCATCGGAGCGGGCGCGGCGGGTCTTGCCGCAGCTCGCGACCTCTCCGGCGCAGGAAAAACGGTCGTCATTCTCGAAGCGCGCGAGCGCATCGGCGGCCGCATTTTCACGAACCACGTCGCCGATGTTCCGCTGCCGATCGAGCTCGGAGCGGAGTTCATTCACGGCGAAGCGCAGGAGACTTTCGCCATCGTCGAAGCGGCGGCGTTGCTCGTCTATCAACTTCCTGACGATCACTGGTGGAGCACTGGAAAACAGTGGCGCCGAATGCCCGACTTCTGGAAAGCGCAGAAGAAAATTTGGGCGCGCGTCCCTGCGCGCGGGCATGACATCTCTGTCGCCGATTTCCTGAAGAGACAGAAGAGCCTTTCCCCGCGCCTGAAGCGGCTGGCGATCAACTTCGTCGAGGGATATCACGCGTCACACGCCGATCGGATCAGCGCGGCATCGATGCGCGGAACGGGCGAGGAGAACGAAGCGCCGAAACAATTTCGAATCGCGAATGGCTATGACGCTCTTCTCGAGGTCCTGCGGACCGGCCTCGATCCTTCGCGCTCAGTCGTGCATCTCGCCACTGAAGTGACGGAGGTGCATTGGAAGAAAGGCTCCGTCGACGTCCGCACTCGACGCGGCGATTCCTTTCACGCACGCGCAGCCGTGGTCACCATTCCGCTTGGCGTGTGGAAATCGGAGGCGGCAATCGAATTCGATCCTCGGCTGCGGCAAAAGGAAAGAGCCGTTGAGAAGTTGGAAGTCGGTCATGACGTGAAGATCGTCTTCCGATTTCGCGAACGCTTCTGGGATCCCACATGCAATTTCGTTCACACGATGGATCCATTCCTGCCGACGTGGTGGACGACTGCTCCCGCTCGTTCAACGCTCCTCACCGGTTGGGCCGGTGGGCATGCAGCGGACCGGCTGCTGGCGGCGAACGATATTGCCGGTCGCGCGCTGCAGTCGCTCGCATCGTCGTTCATGGTGAATCGTCGAAAAATCGATTCGCTCCTCGATTCCGTGCACATGCATAACTGGCAGGCCGACCCGTTCAGCCGCGGCGCGTACAGCTACGCGGGGGTGGGTGGCGAAGGTGCGCACAACTCGCTGGCGAAACCGGTCGCAGGAACGATATTCTTCGCCGGAGAAGCGACGACCGCCGAAGAAACCGGAACGGTCGCCGGCGCGATTACGACCGGACGTCGCGCCGCGAAACAACTTCTTGCCGCGCTTGCTTAATCGGAAGCGGAGAGCCATATTATGCGGTGACAGCATACTAGGGGAGGTTTTCGATGAGCCATATCGCTCGTTTCGTTCTTTTCACGTTTGTCGTCGTTTCCGCCATACAGGCGCGAGTCATTTCCTACGCGCCGTACACCGATCGCGCCGCAATTCCCGCGGTTCAGAGCCGGCTGAATCGGCACTTCGTTTTAGTCGAACAGACGGGCACCACCTCGACGCCGGTGCCGATCGGCGCTCCTCCCGGTCCCTATTACGCGTATCCACCCTCACAGGTAGTCATCTACGACTCACAAGGTGCCGAGGAACCGCGTGTCGTTTTTCCAGAGAATGGATCTTCCGCACCGATCAACAACGCAACCGTTTACGAAGACGAACGCGCGATTCCGGTCATCTTGATCCAGACGACTGCGAACTATGAAGGTTCGAATCCGACGAACCAGCCGGTGTGGCTCCTGAGCAATGACGGCGGCAATGAGTGGAAGACCGTGGCGCTTCCCACTGCGTTGATCAACTTCCCGAATGGCGCCGACACCGGCGGCCCCTTCGCTCGCGCGAGATTCAGCAACATTCTTGTGGGGACGCGCGAGATGCCATTCGTCGTGGCGACGAATGTGACCGGCAATGCCAACCTTTACGGCGTCACGTTCGACGGCACGGTGAGGACGCTGGCGTCATTCGTGACCTCGAACGTCGCCATCCCGGCGCTGCTCGGCAGAGACATCAGCGGACGGCGCTTCCTCGTGCAGGGGTTGACCGGGGTGATGATCGTCGGCACTGACGGCAGCTCAAACACGGCCACCTCGAATACTTTTCGCGGAACTGACGAAGGGTGGATTACGCCCGACGGCGGTGCGTACATCGAACAAAACGTCGGAGCCGGGTACATCGTGCTCTGGTACGCGAAGAATGGAACGGCAACACCGGTTGCCGCCGCGTGGGACGGCCCGCCCGATTCGCTGCCGACGATCAACTCATCATGGGTTTTCTACGCGGTCCCAACCGCCGACTACAGCGGCGCATGGATGATCCGCCGCGGAGGCTCGCGGCCGACGACACTCTTGCTTCACACGCCGTCCGGCGGCCTGGTGACGCAGTGGCAGGATGTTTCCGCGCCCGAGGTTGAGGCGCTCCATCCGGCGCAGTCGGGAGACAAGGTCCTCATTCAGGTTCATCGGCCGCGGCAAACGGTCGATCAACTGATGTTCAAGGATCCGGCACTCGCGGTGTGGCGCGTCGGTGATCCGACACCGAGCTCCTATGACGAGCTCTTTCTCAGCGAAACAGCAGCGAAAGGATTCGTGCATCTCGACGTCGACAAGATCGGCGGCGGAGATCAATTCGTTTTCGACTCAGGCATTCCAAGCGTCGGCGGCCCGAGTCTCATCATCTCGCCCTCGCCAAGCGCCGGCGGCGGCAGCGACGTCGTGCAGGAATGGGGCGTCGTTCGAGCGTCGCTGCAGCAGAAGCTCGTGCTACCGGGCGTCGGCCACACGGCGGGCGCGTACGGCAGCAACTGGGCGACGGATGTGACGCTGTACAACCCGAACGATGGGGCCACTCGTGTTGACTTGAGATTTCTCCCAAACGGAGCATCGTTGGGTTCTTGTTTTCTCGGCGCTCCGCCGGCGCCGTTTTGTTCGTATCTTGCCCAGCTCACACTTGCGGCTCGCGAAGTGCGACTGATGCCGGACATCGTGAATTCGCTCTTCGGGGTGAACAACGGCACCGGAACGCTCTACATCACTCCGGCGATTGGCAGCAGCGTGAATGTCACCAGCCGCACGTACAACAAAGCGAGCAATGGAACGTACGGCTTCACGATGAATGGCATCGACGCCTTTTCAGCGGCCGGTCCGCGTTTTCCGCTCACGTTCTCCGGAGCATTCGAAGGCTCGAATTTCCGAACGAACCTGTCGCTGACCGACGTGTCGGCGCGCGGCATCAGCGTGAGCGCCAACGTCGCCACACCTGACGGTTCGTCCGCCAGCGAGGCCGTGAACTTTGATTCGTACGCTTCGAACGTACAGATCAACGGCATCAGCACGATGCTTGGACAGGCGCCGTCGGGCGCCCTTGTTGTTCAGCCCAACCGCGGCGAGTCGATCGCCTCTGTTTTCGTCGTCGACAATCGAACGAACGATCCGACGTTCTTCCCACCCGACATCCCGGCGTCGGTCATGCGCGTGATTCCGGCGATCGGACACATCGACGGGGCGAACGGATCGAAGTTCCGCAGCGATCTGTTCCTCCTCAACAATTCCTCGCAAGTGAAAACGGTCACGCTGCAGGCGAAACTGTGGGATGTTCCGGAATCGCCGACGATCATTCCGCTCACGCTCCTGCCGCACGAGGCGCGCGTCATCCGCGACGTGTTGCAGAACGCGTTCGGCAAAACCGGCGTCGCCCGGCTGCGGTTCACATCGCAGGGCTCGGCGACTGATACGAGCGTGCGCGTCACTTCGCGCACGTACACGATCGATCCGAATGGCGGCACGTACGGATTCCTGATGCCGCCGTTGAATGCCTTCCAATCCGGCGCGCCCGGCGACACACTCGAGATTCTCGGCGCCACCCTCGACCCCCACTTCCGCACAAACCTCGGTCTCGTCGAACTGACTGCCTGGCCGGGCCAAACTGCGGCCCGGGCGCGAGTGGAGATCATCGACGATGGTGGCCACTATCTCTTTCACGCACGCAGCCTGACGGAGAGCACCAAGCCTGTGCTCATTCGGGTGACTACAATTCAAGGGATGATCGGCGCGTACGCCGCCTTCGTCGACAACGGCACGAACGATCCGGCGTACGTCGCGGCGAATTTGGCGGCGAAAAACTAGCAAGTGGCTTTTGGCGGGTGGCGGGTGGCCCCACCCGCGACCCGCGACCCGCTGCCCGCTGCCCGCGACCCACTAGTGTGACTTCTCCGGGCCCCGGCTCTGCACCAGCGTTTCCTGGAATTGCGGAGCCGGGACCGGGAAGCCGAAGTAGAAGCCCTGCACTTCGCGACAGCCATGCTCTCTGAGGAAGTCGAGCTGCGGCTTCGTCTCCACGCCTTCCGCGACGACGCGAAGGTTGAGCCCTTGCGCCAGCTCGATGACCGATCGCACGATCGCCGCGTCTTCGAATCGGTCCGGGAGATCTTCGACAAAGTTTCGATCGATTTTCAGACAGTCGATCGGAAACTTTTTGAGGTAGCTGAGCGATGAGTGACCCATGCCGAAATCATCGATGGCGATGCTGATGCCGGTTCGACGCAGGCGCTCGAGCACTTTGAATGTGAGATCGACGTTTTCCATGGCCACGCTCTCGGTGATCTCCAGCTCCAGGCAGCTCGGATCGAGCTTCGACTGCTTGACCGCTGACTCGATGCTGTCGATCAGCGACAGCTCGCGGAACTGACGCGCGGAGAGATTCACGGCCACGCGAAAATCGGGGAAGCCCATATCGCGAAACGCCTTTGCCTGATGAAGCGCGGTGCGCAGGACCCAGTCGCCGATCAGGACTATGAATCCGCGCTCTTCGGCCACTGACAGGAAACTTCCCGGCGTCATCAGGCCGCGGTCGGGATGGCGCCATCGCAGCAGGGCTTCCATTCCGACGATGCGCATCGTGCGGATGTCGATCTGCGGCTGGTAGTACACCTCGAACTCGTTGCGCTCCATCGCCTGGTGCAGGCCGCTCTCCAGCGTGAGGCGCTCCTGCATCGAGCGGCTCAGCTCCTGCGTCGACATCTCGTACGTGTTGCGGCCGACCGCTTTCGCCCGATACATCGCGTTGTCGGCATTCTTCAGCAGCGTTTCGGCGTCTTCGCCATCCTCGGGATAAACGGTGATGCCTATACTCGTGGTGATGTAGAGCCGCTGCCCTTCGACGTCGATCGGTTCGGCGACGACGCGCAGTACGCGCTGGGCCATCGCCGCGACGTCCTCCTTCTTTTCCAGCTCCTGCAGGACGATAGTGAACTCGTCGCCGCCCACGCGCGCGACGACATCACCTTCGCGGACGCTCGTTTTGAGCCGGGTGGAGATCTCGCGCAGCAGGCCATCACCAAGAGTGTGGCCGAGGGAATCGTTGACGACTTTGAAATGGTCGAGGTCGAGATAGAGCACCGCAACGGGGCGGCGCTTGCGCTGCGCGAGTGCAATCGCCAGCGTGAGGTGCTCCTGAAAGAGGCGGCGATTCGCCAGTCCGGTCAGCGAATCGTGGTAAGCCTGATATTCCATCTGCTGCTCGGCGCGTTTGCGATCGGTCAGATCGAGCACTCTGCCGATGATGCCGGTCACGTTTCCTTTCGAGTTGTACTGCGGGCGATAGGAGGCGCTCATCCAACCCTCGCGCTCCGTGCCGGGAACCATGTACGACGTCTCCGCCACCGAGACCGTCTCGCCCTTGAGCACGCGCGCGAGGATCTCCTCGATCGGTTGATCGCCGAGAAGCGGGAAGAAGTCACCGGCCCGTTTGCCGAGGACGTGTTCAGTACGAAGACCGGTGAGGTCCTCCATGAAGCGATTCCACACCTGGCAGCGCATCTCGCCGTCATAAACGATGATGCCCTCGCCGGCGTTGGTC
>QHVY01000292.1 GCA_003223695.1 Acidobacteriota bacterium | reverse complement strand
AGCAATGCCGTCGCAGGGCACCTGCAGCGGCACATCGACCGTCACCTGCGGCCTCGGCACAATTGCAAATGGCGGAAACGCAACCATAACGCTGACAATCACAGCGCCAATGACTCCCGGCACGTTCATGAACACGGCGACGGTGAGCAGTGCCAACGACACGACCGCCGCGAACAACTCGTCAACGGCAAATGCGACTGTCGTCGCTGCAGCGACCGGCGCTCCGACCCTTTCGCCGGAAATGCTGGCGTTGCTAGCGCTCGTATTGGCGGCTTTAGGAGTCTTGGCCGTGAAGGTGTAGCGGCGGCCTTTAGGCCGCCGGATCCACCCACTGTAGAGAAACGTCGGCAGTAGCCACTTCCGAGGGATGATCCCGACGTGCCGGTCGGCAACGACACGTTTGCGTATCGATCCCGTCTCCCGCATCTTCGCAAGCGGGACAAGAGCTCTCGGTCACCTTCTGTACACGACGGCGGCGAGAGATGTCACCGACAACCCGCGACATCGTGCTTGCGTGCTGTATTGGCGAACATAGGAAGCATTGCTGGTTACATTGTGGCGTAGTCATGCCGGATCACCTCCACTTGGTTCTGACGCCGCATGACGGAGTCGATCTCACGATGTTAGTTGGTCAGATCAAGGGCCGATCGTCGTTTCTTATTAACCGAGAACGCAATCGTAGGGGTTCGTTCTGGCAGCGTGATTCGTTCGATCACATTGTCCGCGCCGATGAGGACCTCGAGAAAAAAATAGAATACGTTTGCGACAATCCCGTTCGGAAGGGTCTTGTCGCAAAATGCGACGACTATCCTTGGTTATGGCGCGCTTGGTTTTCGGCGGGCTAAAGCCCGCCGCTACACTATTCGCCATCGCGGCGCTGGTCATTGTCGCGATTTCGGTCTATCTCCTCGGCAAACGTCACGCGCGGCGGCTGCAGCACGCCCGGCGTATTCGCATCGATCGTTTCAAGCTGAAGCGCCGGCATGCGGACATTGAGCTCGAGGTTTTCGGCTCGCGTGACGTCGTGCAGGCGGTGCAGTCGTATGCGAAGGAACATCGCGTCACGACCGACGTGGCGATGCGGCAGGCGAGAGAATATCTGCGCGAGATTGTGCCGAAGTTCAACCTGCTCGCTTACTACCGTTTCGGCGCGCCGGTAGCACGCGCGATCGTCAACTTTTTGTATCGGCCCATCGTCCAGCACACGCCACCCCCAAAGGGCGGCGTTCTCATTTATCTGATCAACCACCGGTCGAACGCCGACTACGTGCTCGTGTCGCACATGCTGTTTGAATCGATCTCCCTTTCGTACGCGGTTGGGGAATGGGCGCGCGTCTGGCCGCTGAATCACGTTTTCAAGTGGTTCGGCGCGTACTTCGTCCGCCGTCGCTATCGCGAGCCGCTGTATCACGCCATCCTGTCGACGTTCGTCCGAACGATCACCAAGCACGGCGTGACGCAGGGCATTTTTCTCGAGGGCGGCCTCACGCGCGACGGTGCGTTCCTCAAGCCGAAGCTCGGCATGCTCGACTACATCATTCACGCGAAGCGCGATGCTGATTTCACCGCGCCGCTCTTTCTGATTCCGACGGCGATCAATTACGACCGCGTTCTCGAAGATCGAAATTTGACCGAGGAGTTGCAGGGGAGGGTGAAGACGACGGTCGATTTTCTCTTGAAGAATTTCTGGCGCGGCGTCTTCGGACGATTCAAACGATACGGCTACGCCGTGGTCAGCTTCGGCAGCCCGATTCTCGCCGACGATTTCATTCGCGAACATCCGCGCATCCTCGCCTCCGATTTTGCGGAGAGAAAGCCGGAGCTCGAGGCTCTCGCGGAATCTGTGATGCGTCAGATTTCTGCCGTGTTGCCCGTGACGCCCGTGACACTCGCGGCGCGGATCTTCGCTGATTCAAACGAACCGCTGTCGGACTCTGACATTGCCGCCGTGATGGATCGGTGGCGGGACCGCGTCTCGCTTTTACGCGAGAAAACCGGCGCTGAGCTCTGGCGCGGCGCGAAACGAATCCTCGTTCTCCGCCATCTGATCCAGCCTGTGGAACGTTGGCGCTCCGACCTTTTTGCCGGTGAGGGCGTGCCGGTCGTCGAAGATGCCTGGCAGTGGAATCCCGCCGATGTCCTCCTGCGCGACTACTACGCGAGCTCGCTGTTGACGTTTGATGAAGTGAAAGCTCGCGGCTGGACGCCACCAGCCACCCGCCAATAGCCAAAGGCCATCTTTCACGTTTTTCCGACGCTTGCCCTCCGTTTCGTTCACGACTCCGGCCTTAAAACTTATGCGTCCGGAGGTAAATGAAATGGCACTTAGAAGTTTTCCTCGTTACTTTCTGATTCCGCCACTCTTTGCGACCGCGGGAGCAGAGAGCGTTCGGGTCATCGATCTCTCTCTCAAAGGCGCGCGGCTGGAGCTCAACGCGCCGCTGCGCGCCGGCAGCCGCCACCGGCTGCTCATCATGACGACCGACGGTGTGGTCGACGAGCAGGTCACCGTGCTCTGGTCGCAAATCGACGATCTCTGCGTGGATAACGGGATTGACCGCTATATCACGGGAGTTGAGTTCGACGGCCACCCGACGAGTGTTGGCGAGCTGATCGACCGGCTCCTTTCTTCTCACAATGCCCTCCCGATCGAGGACGCACGCACTGCAGACCGTTATCGCATTTCGACGCCGATGACGGGCATTTTTGGAATCCTGCAGATCGGCATCGTCGATCTCTCGATTCGCGGAGCCAAGATCGCTTTGCCGTACTTCATCCGCGTCGGCACGGTGAGCCCGTTCGCATTCCAGGTTGACTCTGACGGTGGTCCCGTCGAGGTCCTCGGCACGGTTGCCTGGTGTCTCGGTACGTCAGCCAGCGGGTTTGAAGCCGGCCTGCGCATTGACGGCGAAGACGAACGGCTTCGCGCCGCGATTCACCGCCTCTGCATGCGCGATGAGGCCCGAATCGACCTGCATTCGCTCCGACGGAAGTTCGATGCCCTGCGGCAGTCCGCTCACGAACTTGCCGCACTGGTCGGGGAGAAAACCGCTTGACGCTTTTTGGACGCTGATCGGACGCTTTTTTGACGCCGAAAATTTTGAGGTGACTCAATGGCAACAGATTTCCGAACCGCTCCTCGTTACTTCATCATGACCGCTCTTCCCGCGACTCTCGGCGAGGCCGAAGTCAATGTCGTGGATTTGTCGGTGCGAGGCGCGCGCTTACAGCTCACGCAGCCGTTTGCCATCGGCGCAACGGTGGAGTTCTCGCTGCGCAACGAAATCGCGACGATCTCTGTTCGCGTCAGCGTGTCATGGTGCCGCATGGCAGCCCTGGCCCTCGATGACATCGAGTGCGACCGCTACCTTTGCGGAATCATGTTCGACGAGGAGCAGCCGGCAGTGATGAATGTCGTCGACGGTTTGCTGGCACGTGAGATGGCGATGCGCATCGAAGACGCCCGCGCCACCGAACGGTATGAGATCACCACGCCGTTGACCGGAAGCTTCGGACTGCAGTCTCCGATTCGCATTCTCGATCTCTCGATTCGCGGAGCGCGCATCGTCAGCGATCGTCCAGTGCCGGTGGGGACGGGAGCGGCGCTTCGTTTTCGCGTCGATCGAAAGCACATCGACGTCTATGCGGAGATGGTGTGGTGCAAGCCGGCCGAGCGGCGCACGGGATTCGAATGCGGTCTACGGGTCCAGGGAGAAGAAGCGCTGCTGCGGCAGGTGATCGCCCAGCTCTGCACGCACAATCAGGCGCGCATCGATCTGCATTCCATGCGGCGAAAGTTCGATCCGCTGTACGGCGAGAAAGTGCCGGGCCTGCTGACGCTGGTGTAGGGGCGGGCTTTAGCCCGCCCACGGCGGCCTGAAGGCCGCCGCTACACATCGGGTGGTAAACTCGCGCGCCGATGCCGCATAACACCTTCAATTCACTGGATTCATTCGAGAACGGCAAGTTCTACTCGCTCCCGAAACTGGAGAAGGCCGAACTCGGCGCCATCTCCCGATTGCCGGTCAGCATCCGCATCGTTCTCGAATCCGTTCTCCGCAACATCGACGGAAAGAAAATCTCTGAGGACGATGTCCGCGCGCTCGCCAAATGGCAGCCGAACGCGAAGCGCACCGAGGAGATCCCGTTCATGGTGGCGCGGATTCTGTTGCAGGACTTTACGGGCGTGCCGCTGCTCGTCGATCTCGCAGCCATGCGATCGGCGGCCGCCCGCGTTGACAAGGACGCGCGCATCATCGAACCGCTCGTGCCCGTCGATCTGGTCATCGATCACTCCGTGCAGGTCGACTTCGCCAATCGTCCCGACGCGCTGCAGCTGAACATGGACGTCGAGTTCAAGCGCAACGAGTCGCGCTACAAGTTCCTGAAATGGGGCACGCAGGCATTCAGCGGTTTCCGCGTGGTGCCGCCGGGAATCGGCATCGTGCACCAGGTGAATCTCGAATATCTCGCGCGCGGTGTGTTCGAAAAAGATGGAGTCTGGTATCCAGACACTCTCGTCGGCACCGACTCGCACACGACGATGATCAACGGATTGGGAATCGTCGGGTGGGGTGTCGGCGGCATCGAAGCGGAAGCGGGCATGCTCGGTCAACCTGTCTACATTCTGACGCCCGATGTTGTCGGCGTGCATCTCAGGGGCTCATTGCGCGAAGGCGTCACTGCCACCGATCTTGTTCTCACGATCACGCAGATGCTGCGCAAGACGAAGGTCGTCGGCAAATTTGTGGAGTACTTCGGCGAAGGTGCAGCATCGCTTTCGGTCGCCGATCGCGCCACGATCGCCAACATGGCGCCTGAGTACGGCGCGACGATG
>QHVY01000291.1:15253-17590 GCA_003223695.1 Acidobacteriota bacterium | reverse complement strand
AGAAATCTTCCATCGCCGAATAGAGCACTTCTTCCACCGGCGCCGGCAAGCGATGGATCTCATCGATGAACATCAAATCGCCCGGCTCGAGATTGGTGATGATCGCGACGAGGTCGCCCGGTTTTTCCAGCGCCGGACCCGACGTGGTGCGAATCGTCGCCTCCATTTCGTTGGCGATGATGTTCGCCAGGGTCGTTTTGCCCAGGCCGGGAGGGCCGAAGAGAAGGACGTGATCGAGCGTCTCTTTGCGGTTGCGCGCCGCAGTGATCGAGATCTCGAGATTGGCTTTGACTTTTTGCTGGCCGATGTACTCCTTGAGGCGCCGCGGACGGAGGGAGAGCTCGGTCTGGAGGTCGTCGTCAACCGGTTGCGCGGACAGAATGCGTTCGGTCGACATTCCGATCCATTGTAGCCGCCGCGCGGCGCGGCAGCGACACGGTGATCATCGTTCCGGCGCCGGGACGCGAAGCGACCTCGATCTCGCCGCCGTGTGCCTGCACGATGCGATAGGAAATCGCCATTCCCAATCCTGTGCCGGATGGGAAGTTCGTGCGGAACGGCTGGAAGAGGCGCCGCTGATCGACTTCCGACATCCCTCGCCCGCTGTCGTTGAAGCAGATGCGATATGAATCAGCATCAACCTCGGTGCTCACGCGCAGCAGACCGCCATTCGGCATCGCCTGGAACGCATTGCGCGCAAGATTCCAGAAAACCTGGCGAATCTGATCGGAGTCGCCGACGAGAGTAAACGACGGCGGTGCGATGTGCCGCTCGATGCGATGATCGGGGCGGAGCTCCGGCGAATTCGCGAGGAGATCGAGCGTTTCCGAGAGGCTCGCGGCGATGTCGAATTCCGTCGTCCGCTTGTCCTGCGGACGCACGAACCGGAGAAAGTCGGCGATCGACTTGTTGAGCCGCTCCGATTCTTTGAGGATGATCGACATCAAGCGCTGCTCTTGCGGCGAGAGCGCTTCCGATTTTTTCAGGACCTGGACTGAGCCGGCGATCGCCGCGAGCGGATTGCGGATCTCATGAGCGATGCCCGCCGAGAGCTCGCCGACCGCGGCCATGCGATCCTTGAGGCGCAGCTCGGCCTCGAGCTTCTTCATGTCGGTCAGATCCTGGAAGATGAGCGTGTATCCCGACGCCACTCCCTGCAGCGTGTTGAGCGGCGTGAGTGCATACCCCAGGCTGCGCTCGTCGTCGGCGACGCGGAAGTTGTTCTTCTCGACGCGCACGACGCCTTCTGCCGCTAGCGTTCGCCGCGCATCCTCCCATTCTTCCGTGCGGAAAAAGCCAAGCTCCGCGATGTGCCGGCCGATCACTGTGCGCGAGTCAGTGTGCAGAATCTGGCAGCCCGCCGGATTCACGAACGTGACGATTCCTTCCGGCGAGAGCGTGACCAGACCGGAGGGGATCGACTCGACCACGTTCTCATTGAGCGCGCGGAGCGCGGCGAGATTCTGGCGGTTAACGTCGAGCTCTTCCGATGTCTTCTGCAGTTTTTCCGAGATGTAGGCTGTCAGCAGCGCGGTCGCATAAAAACCGGCGAAGTTCGTGGCGATATTGAGATACAGACGCGAGGTGGTCCATGCCGTTGGTACGATCCACGATTGCTGCGGCAGCGGGATGAGATTGTAGAAAATGAGATCGCCGAGGGCGCCGTAGAGAATCACCGCGCCGCTCGCGGCAAAGAGTCCCCCTCGGCGGTAGAGCATCATCGATGCGGTGATGATCGAGACGAGGTAGAGGAACGAGAACGGCGAATCGAGCGCGCCGGTGAAGTAAACCAGAAGCGTCTCGACCAGCAGGTCGCCCGAGAGTTGAATCGCCAGATTGATTTTTCGCGACTGGAGAAGCTGACCGACGCCGATGTAGAGCAGCGTCAGGCCGTACGTTACGGCCGCCGTCGCGTAGAGATAATCGATAGGCAGAACTTCAGCGACGGTGTACTGAATGATGAGCGCAGCCAGCAGCAGCGTCGTGACAACCACGACGCGGACCGCGATGAGCATTCTGGCGTCGGACGGCATGTTGGCCGATGGCCGTTGGCCGTTCGCCGTGGCTTCTTACGGCCAACGGCGAACGGTGTACGGCGAACGATTAACCGACTTTGCCGATGAGCGAGAACATGGGCATGTACATGGCGATGACGATGCCGCCGATGGCCACGCCGAGGAACGCGATGAGAAGCGGTTCGAGGAGCTTCATCAAGCCCGCGACCGCGATGTCGACTTCGTCCTCATAGAAGTCGGCGATCTTTGAAAGCATCGTATCGAGCGCGCCGGTCTGTTCACCGACCGCGATCATCTGTACGACCATCGATGGGAACACGTC
>QHVY01000291.1:10530-15203 GCA_003223695.1 Acidobacteriota bacterium | reverse complement strand
GTCTTCGATGACCGAGTTTCCGGCTGTGCGCGCAGTGATCTGCAGGCCGTCGAGGATGGGCACGCCCGACGCGGTGAGCGTCGACAGCGTGCGGCAGAAACGGGCCACGGCGATTTTGCGAAGAAGCAGGCCGAAAATCGGCAACTTCAGTAGGAAACCATCGAGGACGCGCTTGCCTTTGTAGGTCTCGTGGTACCGGCGAATCGCATACACAATGGCGAAGCCAACAATGCCGATGAGCCACCAGTAATCGACTAGAAAATCCGAAAGATGCATGACGATGATCGTCGGCATCGGCAGTTCAGCGCCGAGGCCTTTGAACAGCGCAGCGAACACGGGGATGACCTTCCAGAGAATGACCGCGACGACGATGACGGCGATCGAAATGACGCCGACCGGATAAATCATCGCCGATTTGACCTGGCTGTTCAGCTTGACCGCTTTTTCGATGTACTGCGCGAGTCGCTGAAGAATCGTGTCGAGAATACCGCCCGCCTCGCCCGCGGCGACCATGTTCGTGAACAGGTCGTTGAAGATCTTGGGATGCTTGCGCATCGCGTCCGCGAGGTTAGAGCCCGATTCGACGTCCTGCCGGATCTGGATCAGCGCGCGCTTGAAGACTTTGTGCTCCTGCTGCGACGCGAGGATCTCCAGGCACTGCACGAGGGGCAGGCCGGCGTCGATCATGACCGAGAACTGACGCGTGAAGATCGCCACCATCTGCGGTGGCACTCTTCCGCCGAACTTCGGAAAGGCGATCTCTTTGCCCTTTTCCTTGATCGAGGGAGCTTCGATGCGCTGACGGCGCAGCATCGCGATCGCCGCATCTTTGTTGTCGGCTGTCAGAACTCCCGTTTGTGTCTGTCCCGCCCGTGTCCCCTTCCACTCAAAAGTCGGCATGATCTCCTCCGTCGGGTGTCACCCAGTTAAACGCTTCGTGGGCGCGCACCCACAGGAGTCGGTGTTCCCTGCGGCTGGAGCGCCCCTGCGCCTCGCGAGATCATTTCCTGCAACTCGTCAGGATTCGATGACCGCGAGAGCGCCGTCTGCAATGTTATTTGTTTTTTGAAGTACAGGGTGGCCAACGACTGATTGAACGTTTGCATTCCGTACTTCGTCTGCCCGGTCTGCATCATGGAGTAAATCTGGTGGACTTTGTCCTCACGGATGAGGTTGCGAATGGCCGCGTTCGGCACGAGGATCTCCATGGCCATCACGCGCCCCTTGCCGTTGGCTCTCGCGAGCAGTGCCTGGCACATGATGCCCTCGAGAACGAACGAAAGCTGCGCGCGGATCTGCGGCTGCTGGTGCGACGGGAAGACGTCGACGATACGGTTGATAGTCTGCGCTGCTGAGTTCGTGTGAAGCGTGCCGAAAGTGAGGTGGCCCGTCTCGGCGATGCGCAGCGCGGACTCGATGGTCTCGAGATCGCGCATTTCGCCGATGAGCACCACGTCCGGATCCTGACGGAGAGCAGACTTGAGTGAGTTCGCGAACGAGTGCGTGTCCGCGTGCAGCTCGCGCTGATTGACGATGCAGTTTTTGTGTTGATGGAGGAACTCCACCGGATCTTCAATCGTGATGATGTGCTCGTGCCGCTCGCGATTGATCTTGTCGATCATCGCCGCGAGCGTGGTCGATTTTCCCGAGCCCGTCGGGCCGGTCACGAGAACGAGTCCGCGCGGCCGGTTGCAGATCTCCTCGACGACTGCCGGCAGTCCGAGCTCCTTGAATCCGAGGATCTCGTACGGAATCTGGCGATAAACGGCCGCCGTGGCGCCGCGCTGATTGAAGATGTTCGCGCGGAATCGGGCCAGGCCCTTGATGCCGAAGGAAATGTCGAGCTCGAGGTTTTCCTCGAAACGATGCTTCTGCGCGTCGGTGAGCACCGAGTACGCGAGCTGCTTCGTCTCCGGCGCCGCCAACGGCGGCATATCGAGCGGCGTCAGCTTGCCGTCGATGCGGATCTGCGGTGGCGAGTTCGTGGTGATGTGAAGGTCCGAACCGCCGCGCTCGACCATCGTTTTCAGAAGCTGATGAAGGGTAACCGACATTGTGTCTCCATGTGGAGCGGCGGCCTCTCAGGCCGCCGTCGGCGGGCTGAAGCCCGCCGCTCCACTATTCTTATAAAACCGTTTCTCGAACGACCTCTTCGATCGTCGTGATGCCATCTTTGATTTTAATCAACCCTGACCGTCGCAGGCTGATCATGCCTCCTTCGGCCGCTTTTTTCTTGATGTCGATTGCTGTGCCGCCGGAGAGAATCAGGTCACGTATCTCGTCGTCGATCTGCATGACTTCAACGAGACCGACACGGCCCTTGTAGCCGGTGTTGTTGCATTTGTCGCATCCGCGGCCCTTCATCACCTTGAAGGTGCCGATTTCTTCTTTCTTGTACCCGAGGTTAATGAGCGCCTGCGGCGCCAGGTCGACCACCTCCTGGCAGTTCGAACAAATCCGACGAACAAGACGCTGCGCGGCGATGAGCTGCACGGAGGTGGCCACCAGGAACGGCTCGATGCCCATGTTCATCAGACGATTGATCGTCGATGGCGCGTCGTTGGTGTGCAGAGTGGAGAGCACGAGATGTCCGGTGAGCGCCGCTTTGATGGCGATCTCCGCGGTCTCGAAGTCACGGATCTCGCCGACCAGGATGATGTTCGGATCCTGCCGAAGGAACGACCGCAGTGTGGCCGCGAAATTCAGGCCGATGGCTTCCTTCATCTGCACCTGATTGATCCCCGGCAGATTGAATTCCACCGGATCCTCGGCCGTCATGATGTTCACTTCGGGTGAGTTCACTTTCGCCAGCGCTGAGTAAAGCGTATTTGTCTTTCCCGAACCTGTGGGCCCGGTCACAAGGACCATGCCCCACGGCTTGAAGATCGCTTCCTCGAATTTCGCCAGCGACTCCGGCTCGAAGCCAAGCTTGGTCATGTCGAGGCGGAGGTTGTCCTTGTCGAGAAGTCGCATGACGATCTTCTCGCCGAACAGCGTCGGCAGAACGGATACGCGAAAGTCGAGCTCTTTGTTTTTCTCATTGAGCTTCATCTTCAGCTTGATGCGGCCGTCCTGCGGCAGGCGCTTTTCAGAGATGTCCAGCTTCGCGAGAATTTTCATGCGCGAAGTGATCGCATCCTTCAGCTTCAGCGGCGGATTCATGATCTCGTAGAGAATGCCGTCGATGCGGAACCGGACGCGATATTCCTTCTCGTACGGCTCGATGTGAATGTCCGAAGCGCCGCGCTTGATGGCATCGCTGAGGATGAGATTGCAGAGCTTCACAACCGGCGCTTCCTCGGCCGATTCGGCCAGCGCCTCCATGTCCAGCTCTTCGTCCTCCTCGAGGACCTCGAGGTCCCCGGCCTCCGCCTGCTGCAGGTCCTCCATGACCTTTTTCAGCTCGAGCGAAGAAGCGCTGCCGTAGTAGTTGTCGATCGCCGCTTTGATCCCGAGCTCGGACGCGACTACCGGCTCCACGTTGTAGCCGGTCATGAACTTGATGTCGTCCATGGCGAAGACGTTCGTCGGGTCGGCCATAGCGATGGTGATCGTCGCGCCGGTCTTGTTAACTGGAAGAATGTTGTATTTGCGCGCGACGTCCGCCGGGATCAGCTTGATCACCGACTGATCGATTTCGAAGTGGGCAAGGTTGATCGAAGGAACGCCGAACTGCTGCGAGAGGCATTCGGTGATCTCTTCTTCGGAAACAAAGCCGAGTTTGATCAGGGTCTCGCCGAGTTTCCCTCCACTGTCCTTCTGAGACTTGAGGGCCTCTTTGAGCTGCTCCTGCGTGATGAGGCTTGCTTTGGTTAATAGTTCGCCGAGGCGTACGCTCATTCGGGTGGCCTGCCGAGGAAGTTCATGGATTTCTTAGATTTTGGGCTAGGTCGATCGAGTTTACCTTGGCGGCAAACAGTGGTCAATCCATTTTTATTTTAAGTGGCGGGCGCGTCAGCGGCCGGTGACCGGTTCGGTACTAGCCGCGCCGGCACGGATTGCCCGCAAATTCGCAGTAATCGAGCCGACTTTCAGCTCTGATCGGATTCGAACCGGCATGTGGCGGGCGTCGTCGGTGTACCAGATTGTGAGTGTTCCCTCGCCCCGGAAAAGGCCGCCGCTGAGCATCTTCGGTTCGACGACGATGGTGTGGAAGGTCCCCGCAGGCGTCCCGATCGTCTCCGTCCTCGGCACATCGGCCTCCAACGAGTAGACCTTTGCATCGGAAATGACGGTGAAGCGCTGCACGGTCCCAGCGCGCAAGTCGAGGGCGCGAAGGTGGTACACAAGCGACAAGGGATCGAACACCGGTTTTGGGACGGGGTTCGTCTGTGGCGTGTGATTCGGGCGTTGACGCGTGGCAATCCGCCGAGCCTCATCGACTGTGGTTGTATCGTCCTTCGACTTTCCATGCTCCACGAGATGTTTCTGGTATCGAATCGTCGAGAAGTCGTCGCGATTCACGATCGAAGTGACCTGATCGCGAACGTTCAGGATCAGCGAAAACGACGGGTTCGTTTTTGCGACCGAGGTGATGCGGTAGTGCATCGGATCGTTCGGCACCAAGCCGATGGTCATGCGCATCGCGCCGCCGCTGATCGCCAGCCAGGTCAGATCGAAGTCGAGCGTCTCGCCGGCATTGAAAAGGTCCTGTGTAGCGGCGCGCGTCTCGC
>QHVY01000291.1:8674-10502 GCA_003223695.1 Acidobacteriota bacterium | reverse complement strand
CGCACCACGGAATCAACCGCAATGTCGTTCATCAACTTCGTTGTCGTGAACGTCTCGATGCAATTCGCGATCTGACCGTACGGTCCATTGCGAGCGGGATTCGTCGGCCCATACAAGCCGATGACGCGCGTGCCGAGAGCGGCGGCGAGATGGAGCGGTCCGGTGTCCGAGCCAATCACAACAGATGCGTCTCGCAGAATGCGCGCCAGCTCGCGGAAATTCGTCGGCGGCGCCACTTCCGCGCCGACCGCTTCGGCCAGCGGCCGCTCGCCCGGACCCCAGACGACCAGCGCCTTTGACCCGATCTGCGCGGCGAGCTGTCGAAATCGCTCGATCGGCCAATGCTTTTCTGCTTTTCCTGCGCCGGGGATCAAAACGATGCGGCGCTCGAATCCGCGCGGATCGGAGGCGGCGAATGGTGTGAAATCGACACGCGGCATCTCCAGATTACTCTCCAGCCCCCTCGCCAGTTGAAGGTTCCATTCGATCACATGCGTCGAGGGATCGATCGGCACGTGATGGTTCATGAACCAGGCGGCCGGCTTTTCACGGATGAACGGGCGCGCGAAGCCGTAACGCTCCTTCGCGCCGGAGATTCTCGCGAGCAGCGCGGATTTGATCAGTCCCTGAAAGTCGACAACGACGTTGTGATGCCCACGGACTTCTTTCCACGAAATCGTCCGAACGCCGGCCACGATCTCCACCAGCTCGCGATACGCCGCTCGGACGACCCAGTCTAGGTCATAGAACTTTCGCAGCGCGACGACCGCCGGGATGGTGTGAATGACGTCGCCGAACGCGGAGAGCCGGATGACGAGAAGGCGCTTCACCGGCGCCGCAGTCTCTCCAGCATTGCCGTTGTGGAGTGTTCCTTCGGATCACCAACGATTGCGATCCGCCCGCCGTACTCGAGCACCACATCGCGTTCCGGAACCGAATCGGCGGAATAGTCGGTGCCTTTGCAGTGAACGTCCGGCTTCAGCACGGCGATCAGTCGCGCGGGACTGCTGTCATGAAAAATCGTCACATACGAGACGCCGCGAATTGCGGAGACCAGCTCTGCGCGTTCGCGCTCATTCGTCACCGGCCGCCCTTCCCCTTTCAGCGCGCGTACGGATTCGTCGCTGTTGACGGCAACGATCAACACGTCGCCTTGCTTGGACGCGTCCTGCAGGTAACGCACGTGCCCGACGTGCAGAACGTCGAATACGCCGTTCGCGAACGCGATCGTTCTGCCGCGATGGCGCTCGTCATTTGCAACGCGAAGCAGCTCGGTCTCGGTGAGGATCGGCGCGTTCATCAGGGTTACTCGGTTGCTGAGTTGCTGGGTTGCTGAACAACCGAGCAACCAAGAAACCCAGCAACTATTGATTCAATTCTTCATCGCGCTCGATCGCATGCCGCAGCTCTTCATTCGACGCCGTCGCCGTACCCATCTTCATCACGACGATTCCGCCGGCATAGTTCGCGAGCTTCGCCGCCTCCGCGTACGATGCGCCGGCCGCGAGTGCGAGAGTGAACGTCGCGATGACCGTGTCGCCCGCTCCCGTGACATCCGCGACCTGATCGGTTCCGTACACCGGGATGAAGATCGGCGCGTTTCCGTTGCGCTCGAACAGTGCCATGCCGCGGCTGCCTCGCGTGATGAGAATCGCTTCGCAGTCGAGCGTTTGCTGCAGCGTTTCCGCCACTTCGCGAACGTGATCGTCACCGTTGTCGAACAGCGATACGCCCGCCGCCGCGGCAGCTTCTTCTTCGTTCGGCGTCGCCGCGGTGACATCGGGATAACGCAACAGGTTGTATCGCGAGTCGAGCGTCACCGGCTTTC
>QHVY01000291.1:5223-8668 GCA_003223695.1 Acidobacteriota bacterium | reverse complement strand
GTCACCACTCCGTAGCCGTAGTCGCTGATCAATGCGGCATGGCAGATCGATATCTGATCGCGAAGCAGCGCTGCAAAGCGTCGCGATTCGTCGTCGGTGATTTCGAGCGCGTCTTCGATGTCGTAGCGGACGATCTGCTGCCGCGCGGCGTGAGGAAATCCGCCGAGGATGCGCACCTTCGTCGGAGTGCGGTAGCGGTCGACGCGCAGAATTCCGCTGCAGTCGATTCCCTGCTCTGTCATTTTCTGGATGAGTTGATCGCCGTGAGCATCACGACCGACGACAGAGATCGGAATCGGCAGCCCTCCAAGCGAATGAATATTGTTGATGGCATTGCCGCCGCCGCCGAGAAGGACGTCGTCGCGGTATTGCCGGAGGATGAGGACCGGAGCCTCGCGCGAGATCCGCTTCGGTGTGCCGTAGACGAATCGATCGGCGACGATGTCCCCATACACCACCACCAGCTTCCCCTTCATCGCCTCGGTCAATTGCAGAAGGCGCGGGCGCGCAAACACGCCTCGAAGAATATCAGCCCTGAGTCAACTGCCGTTGCTCGTCGGGGGTCAGCAGCCGATCAACGTCGAGGACGAGAAACACTTCGTTGCCGTGCGGCGCGATCGCCACGAGAAATTCGCCGCGGATCCCGCGAATCGTCGCCGGCGCGGGAAGCAGCTCCTCTGCTGTCAATGTGACGATCCGGCGTACGTCATCGACTTTCAGGCCAATTGTGCCCGTCGAGGTGTGAGTGAGCAGGACGAGCGGCTGCTTGGGCTCTGACACGCGATGCGGGTATAGCCTCGCCTGCACGTCGAGGATCGGGACAACCTGATCGCGCACCACCATCACACCCTCGATGAACGAAGGCGCGGTCGGCACCTGCGTCGAGCCGCCGTACGCGACGATTTGTCGCACGGCCATGATGTCGATGAGAAAGATTTCCGGTCCGCTGCGAAAACCGATGAAGCGAAGCTCGCGAGCGGTCATGAGCGCACGCGAAACTTGCGCACCTCTTCGTCGAGGCCGCGGATGGCGTCGGAGAGCAGCGTCAGTGCGTCGCTCATCTCATTCGCCGAGGTGCGATTGCTCTCGGCGATCGCGCGTACCTGCTCCATCGTGCCCATGATCTTTTCGCTTTCACGCGATTGATCGGTGGCCACCTGAAAAATCTGATGAATCATTTCGATCATCTGCTCGGCGGATGTGGAGATCATCGACGAGCCCGATTTCTGCTCGATCATTGCCTGCCGCACGTAATGAGCGACCTCGCGCATTGACTCGACCGCTTTGCGAATGTGCTGCGACCCCTGCGCCTGTTGCGCGGTCGCGGCGTTGATCTGTTTCACCATTCCCTGGAGCTGTTCCACAGAGCGCGTGACGTTTTCGCTTCCGGCAGCCTGCTGATTGGTCGCCGCGGCGATCTCTTTGCCCATGTTCGACGCGCTCGTCGCCGACTGAAGAATGTTGGTAAGCGCTTTGCCGGCGTCGTGAGACAACGCCACGCCGTCTTCGACCAGCTTGGTGCCTGCAGACATCGAAACGAGAGCGTTGCGCACTTCCTCCTGTACGGCTTTGATCAGCGTCGTGATTTCACGCGTCGACGAGGCGGTGCGCTCGGAAAGCTCGCGAATCTGGCTGGCCACGACAGAAAAGCCCTTGCCGTGCTCGCCGGCCTGAGCGGCGAGGATTGCGGCGTTCAGCGCGAGCAGGTTCGTCTGCTCGGCGACGTCTTCGATCACGTTGAGAATTTTCCCGATCGCTGTCGAGCGCTCGCCCAGTCGGGACACGACGGCATTCGCCTCGACGACCGCCTGACGAATCTGCTCCATCGCCGTGATCGTTTCCCGCACCGCCTTCATGCCCGATTCGGCTGCTTCGGCCGCAGCGAGAGAGAGATCGTACGAACGCGCGGCATTCGATTCGACCTGGGCAATCGATGCGCTCATCTCCACCATCGACGAGGAGGTCTCGCTGACGAAGTTGGCAAGGTAGTCGATGTTGCGATCGACCGCGTTGATCTGTGAGACCATCTGCTCGGTCGCCGTCGCAGTCTCTTCAACGGAGCGAAACAGCGTTTCCGTTTGCCGGCTCACCTCCTCGGTCGACGCGGCCAGCTTCCACATTTTCGGTGATTGTGCGCACACCGCTGTTCAACTGATCGATGGAGTGGTGAGTCTCCACCACGATCGCGCGCTGTTCGTCGACTCGCTCGACCACTGTGCGGCTTCGCGATCCGACGACCTCGAAAACCGATTTGAGCTGCGCCTGCGATTGCTGCAGTTTCGTCAGCGTCATTTCAAGATTTCCGGCCATGGCGTTGAACGCGTCGCCGAGCGCGCTGATCTCGTCGCCGGTGGAAATCTTCGTTCGCTGCGTCAGGTCGCCCTGCGCGAGCAGCTTGGCGGTTTCGGAAAGCTCGAGCACCGGCTGAATGAGCAATCGCGCGGCAAGGACGGCGAACGCAAATGCCACCACGATGCAGATCACGCCGACGACGAAGTAATCGGATACGAGAGATCCGCGGCCACTCAAAACCCTCCATTGCTCGATACCTACGGTCATCAACGTGATGAAGAGGGTCTGGACGATGAAGGCGGCGATGAACTTCGTTCGCAACCGAACGGCACGAGTGCGCAAAGAGGGCGTGTCGCCGGAGAGCATGGACGAGTGGAAGTGTAACGCCTATCATCGCGGCATGCCCCTGATCCGCTGTGCGAAATGCGGCCAGGCGTACGACGTCCCCGGCGCGATCGCCGTCCATCTTCCGAACTCCATCGCCACCTGCCAGTGTGGAGAGTGGCTCGCCGGCAGTAAAGCCGCGGTGCTCGCGCGTCTGCTCAATCCTGAGGAGATCAAAGAGATCGATCTCACTCCTTACAAGACCGATCGCGCCGAAGAAGCGCCTGCGCCAAAGGCTCCGCTCATCGCGCCGGGAAAACCGCGATCGCTTCGCGTGATCGCGCGCAGCGGCGGCAAGTCGATCCATCGCGTGTTTACGATCGGACAGCACCCGCTATGGATTGGCCGCAAAGGATGTCATATCGATCTCGACGAGGCGGATCTCGACATCCGGCATTGCTCGATCACGCTGCAGGGCGACCAGCTTGTGGTGCGCGACGCCGACTCGCACATGGGCACATTCCTCGACGGCCAGCGCATTTCCGAGGCGGCGATGGGAGATGGAGTGCATGTGTTGCGTGCGGGCGCGGCGCTGGTGAGCGTCGAGCCGACGGACGAAGAGGGAATGCCCGTTCAACCTACGCGTCTGCGAACCACCGAAATGCTCGACGAATCGATGCTTGCGAAAAAAATTCGAGAGCAAACTCCTGATTCGAACGGTCCGAAGCGAAACATTCTCGTTTGCATCGACGGGCCGCTAAGCGGCCAGGAGTTCGAAATTCCGCAGAGCGGTCTCGTCGTCGGACGTGAAGGTCACGTGCGCGTGCCG
>QHVY01000291.1:4591-5210 GCA_003223695.1 Acidobacteriota bacterium | reverse complement strand
CATCCGCGTCCGCGACCTCGGCAGCCGCAATGGAACGTTTCTCAATACGCTTCCGGCGCAGAACACGAAGGTCCACAGCGGCGACGAGATTAGGGCAGGCAATAATCGCTTCCGTATCGAAAAACGCGGCTGATTTGATTTCGATATACTCCGCCGTCAATTCAAATGCGGAGGATTGCCGAAGCCGCGGGTCGAGTACTCAGGCCGTTGTCCTCCCTCCTCAACACTCGGCTGAAACTCGAAACCGCACTTGCAGCGGACGAGAACCTGTCGACGGTCGCCGTCAGCGGATCGAATCTCGTCGTTCGCGCCGCGGACAGCCGGCCGTTCACCGACACCGAGCGCGAATTTCTGCGAGAAATGTTCGATCTGATCCGCCTCTCCGAGCAGACCGACGCGCGGCTGCGGACGTTCGAGGATCGCATTGGAAAGCTCGAGGGCGAGAACCTCGATCTGCTGATGCAGAATCGCACGCTGTCGGAGATCTCGGCTCGCGATGCGCTGACTGGCCTCTACAACCGCTGGTACGTGATGGAGAAAATCGATTCGGAGATGAATCGCGCGCTGCGTCACGGCTCGCCGATGTCGGTGCTGATGCTCGACCTCGATCATTTCAAAC
>QHVY01000291.1:0-4524 GCA_003223695.1 Acidobacteriota bacterium | reverse complement strand
CGGCGAGGAATTCTGCATCGTGCTGCCAGATACACGAGTCGGGAACACGAAGGCCGTGGCAGAGCGCATTCGCAGTCGTTTGGCATCGACCGAGTTGCCGGTCGGCACCACTTCGATCATCGTGACCGCATCGATCGGAGTGGCAGGGATGGATTCGGTCGCCGACGAAGGCGTGGTAAGCGCGGCGGCGCTGCTCGACCGCGCCGACCGGGCGCTGTATTCGGCGAAGCATCATGGCCGAAACCGCGTCGAGCTGTATCTGCCCGAGGCGCCGCCAAGCGAGACGAACCACTAGCCTTCCGCCCAACTACCGCTTGACTTTCGCCTGATTACCGCCTATATTGCTCGTTTGCGAGGGAGCCATGAAGTACCTGACCGAACGGCAACGAGACATTCTTCAGTTCATCCGCGAGTTCCAGCGAGAGCGCGGCGTGGCTCCCACGCACCGTGAAATCTGCGACCGCTTCGGTTTTTCTTCCTACGGCACGGTCTACAAGCATCTCTCCCTGCTCGAGAAGAAGGGGCTCATCCGGCGCGACTGGAATCAGAAGCGAGGGGTTGAGCTCGTCGAGAAGCAATTGCACGAGTCACCGCCCGGGGTGCGTGAGCTTCCGCTGTTCGGAACGATCGCCGCCGGACAGCCGCTCGAGGTGCAGCAGTCCGACGAGACGATCACCGTTCCCGAACGTCTGACGACGCGCGGAGAGAACTTCGTTCTGAAAGTGCGCGGCGACTCGATGATGGACGATGGAATCCTCGACGGCGACTACGTGATCATCGCCCGCCGGGAGCGCGCCGAGAACGGCGAAATGGTGGTGGCCAGCGTGAACGGCGAAGTGACACTGAAGCGGCTGTACCACGAAGGAGAGCGCGTCCGCCTGCAGCCGGCGAACTCGTTGATGAATCCAATTTACGCCCACGCCCGGGATGTGATGGTGCAGGGAGTGGTAGTGGGACTGATGCGTCGTTTTTGAAAGTGAGGACTTATGGATCTCGTGCTAAAGCTACGTGAAATCCGCCGCATACGGAACTTGAGTCAGAAGGATGTCGCCCGCCTGTCGGGCGTCGGCGAAAAGACAATCAGCTCGTTTGAGACCGGTCAGCGGATCGGTTCGCTCAAGCTTGCGCAGCTCAAGAGAATGCTGAAGGTCTACGGCCTGAGCGAGGCGGACTTCTTCGGCGCGTCAGTGGAGAAGGAAATCGCGCCGTGGGAGCTCAATGAGGAGCAGATGGCCACACAGCGGCTTCTCGACGACTTGCACGCGCTGCCGAAACCGATTCAAAAGAATCTGCTGGCGAAGTTCCAGTTGGCTGTAGAAGCCGTGGCCGACACGCACAATCTGAAGGACAAGCGTCCCCGTTACGTCCGCGAGAATCCCGAATGGCACATGCTCACTTCGAGAAATTAGCGGACAGCGATGACTCGAGCGTCGGATATTGAAAGGTGAATCCCTCGCGCAGCGCGCGCGAGGGAACCACGCGCTGGCCGGCGAGCAACATCTCCTCGGCCATGTCGCCGAAGAGCAGGCGGAGAGCGAAACCGGGCGTGGGCATCACTGCCGGCCGCTGCATCGCGCGGCCGAGAGCGCGAGCGAATTCTCGATTCCGAACTGGCTCCGGTGAAGTGATGTTGTACGCGCCCCGCACCTCCGACCGGTCGATCGCCCACTCGATCGCGCGGATCACGTCGTTCCGATCGACCCACGACATCCACTGCTGACCACTTCCGATCGGACCGCCGGCGCCGAGCCGGAATGGCAGCATCATCTGCTTCAACGCGCCACCATCGGGGCCGAGGACGACGCCGAAGCGGAAGACGACGAGGCGGGTGACATCGTCCGCATCATGGGCCGCCGCTTCCCACTGACGCGTGACATCAGCGAGGAATCCCGCGCCGCTCGGTGAGGACTCATCGACGATTTCGTCGCCCCGCGGTCCATAGAAACCGACTGCGGATGCGCTGATGAATGTCGGTTTCCTTTGCGGCGCGCGCCGCATCGTTTCCACCAGCGTTTTTGTCGATTTCAGACGGCTCTCGAGAATCCGCCGCTTGCGGCTCGCCGTCCAGCGCCCGCCCCCCACATTTTCGCCGGCAAGATTGATCACCACATCGGCGTTCGCCACCTCGTCGGCTGCGCTCCACGCGATTCCGCGGCCGGCGCGCACGTTTTCCGGCCTCCGGCTGATGACCAGAACCTCATCTCTGCGCTGCAGCAGCCGCTGGACGAGCGCTCCTCCGATGAAACCGGTGCCGCCGGAGACGACGATCTTCATGCGAGCGGGATTATCGTGCAAAAAACTGCGCCCCGCCTGAGCGGGGCGGGGCGTCAGTTTTGAAGAGAGGTAGGAGATCGATTCTGTCGCAGCGCTCATCGACTTCGACGACCGCGCGAAAAAAAGGTTTCTCAACTCCGAGCGAAGCGAGGAGTCAACCGAGGCGCCGCGAAGTTATGTCCTTGCTCCGCCTCGGCTGATTCCTCGCTTCGCTCAGAATGGCACTCTCTCAGACGATCCGTGACCGTGCGGTGACGCGCCGCGGATCCGTCACCTGCGCGGATTTTTGCAGCGCGGCGAAGGCGATCATCGCCGCGTTGTCCGTACAGTAGCGTTTCTCCGGCAGCCGTACGATGACGCCGTGCTGGCGACCCCAGGCGAGCATCTTGTCGCGCAGCGTTTCGTTCGCAGCGACTCCGCCGGCAATGGCCACTTCGGTCGGCAGCGGCGGCTGCAAACGCAGCCAGATCGCGTCGAGACGGCTGAAGAGCTGCGCGAATAATGCCTCTTGAAACGTGGCGCAGAAATCGGCGAGAAGCTTCGCATCGCCGTCGGCGCGGATGCCCTGTTGCCGCGCGATGCGAATCGCCCCGGCCTTGATTCCCGAATACGAAAAGTCGAGCGACTCGTCCTTGAATTGCGGCACCGGAAACGGAAACCGGCGGCGATCGATTCTGCCCTGGCTCGCCCACTGCTCGATCTGCGGTCCGCCGGGATATGGCAGTCCCATGAATTTGGCGACCTTGTCGAATGTTTCGCCGATCGCGTCGTCGCGCGTGCGATTCAACATCGTCACCGCTCCGCGTTCGACGTCGTAAATCTGCGAGTGGCCGCCGGAGATCACCATCGACAAGAAACGCGGAGGCAATGCAGTCGCCGCTCCTTCGCGCTGGAGATACGGCGAGAAGAGATGTCCTTCGAGATGATTCACCGGTACCAGCGGCACACCGAGGGCGTAGCTGAGGCCTTGCGCACCGGCGACGCCGACGAGCAGCGCGCCGATGAGGCCGGGGCCGGCGGTGACGGCGATTCGTTCGATGTCGCTCCACGATGCATTTGCATCCTCGAGCGCGCGGCTGACGAGGGGAAACAGATGCTGCAGATGCTCACGCGAGGCAATCTCCGGAACGACGCCGCCGAACGGCCGGTGCCGCTCGATTTGCGACGCGATGAGGTTTACGCGCACGCTGCCGTCGCTGTCCAGCAGCGCGACCGATGTTTCGTCGCACGAGGTTTCGATTCCGAGAATCATGGTTGCTGAGTTGCTTGGTTCCTGCCGGTTGCTCAGGAACCAAGGAACCCAGCAACTTAGCAACCATTCTTTATAATCCCGCGACTTATCCATGAAAGAAGAGCTGGCAAAACGATTCGACCCCGCTGATTTCGAGCAGCGGATTTACGCGCAATGGGAGAAGGGCGAATTCTTCACGCCCGACCTCGACCGCGAGCGGCCGAAGTTTTCCATCGTCATTCCGCCGCCGAACGTCACTGGCCGCCTGCATATCGGCCACGCCCTCGTGAATACACTGCAGGACATCATCGTGCGGTGGAAGCGGATGAGCGGCTTCAACACGCTCTGGCTTCCCGGGACAGATCATGCGGGTATCTCCACGCAACTGATGGTCGAACGCGACCTGGCCACCCAGGGCATCTCGCGCGTCAGCCTTGGACGCGAGAAATTCGTCGAGCGCGTGTGGCAGTGGAAGGAGAAATACGGCCACGAGATCATCGAACAGCTCAAACGCCTCGGCGCCTCCGCCGACTGGACTCGGCTGCGCTTCACGCTCGACGAAGGCCTCTCCCGCGCGGTGCGCCACGTCTTCGTCAAGTTGTACGAGGACGGTCTGATCTATCGCGATCTGGCGATCGTGAACTGGTGTCCGTCGTGCCAGACCGCGATCTCCGACGTCGAAGTCGATTTTCGCGAGCAAACCAGCAAGCTGTACGAGATCGATTACCCGATTGCCGGTTCCGATCGACACCTAACAGTGGCAACGACACGGCCGGAGACAATGCTCGGCGATACTGCCCTCGCTGTTCATCCGAGCGACGAACGCTATCGCGATCTCATCGGACGGCAGGCCATTCTGCCGATCGCCGATCGCCAGATTCCGATCATTGGCGACGCCATCCTCGTCGACCCCGAATTCGGCACCGGTGTCGTGAAAGTCACGCCATCGCATGACAAGAACGATTACGAAGCGGGCCTGCGCAATCATCTTCCGCAACTGCAGGTCATCGACGAGAGCG
>QHVY01000290.1 GCA_003223695.1 Acidobacteriota bacterium | reverse complement strand
AGGCTTCTCTCTCGGATTTTTTGCTGAAAAGTACATCAACCAATTTCAGGTTGCAGTGGTGCGCCGAGGAGGGCGCATCGTGAGCTTCTCGAATTTGTGGACGACGGGCCACAAGGAGGAGCTCTCCGTCGATCTGATGCGCCACCGCTCCGACGCGCCGAATGGCGTGATGGACTACATGTTCCTGCACTTGATTCTCTGGGGGCAGCAGCAAGGCTACGGGACGTTCAACCTTGGCATGGCTCCCCTCTCCGGTCTGGAGAACCGCAGCCTCGGCACAGTGTACAACTTTCAGGGCCTGCGGCAGTACAAAGAAAAATTCGATCCGCTCTGGGAGCCGATGTATCTCGCCTCACCCGGTGGCCTGGCGCTGCCGCGCATTCTGACGAATCTCGCGACGCTAATCTCGGGTGGGCTGCGGGGCGTGGTGGCGAAATGATGTCATCCCGACCCTGACGTTGAGCCCTGCGAAGCGGAAGGGGAGGGAACGGTGTGGGTGGGCGGTGCGAGATCTAACCAATCGCGATTTGTTTGTTCGATCAAACGTACTTTCTTCGCTCGTCGCCAGCCTTTGAGTTGTTTCTCTCGCGCAATCGCCTGGTTGGGATCAGTGAACTCCTCCACGTAGACCAAACGGGTAATGCCATAACGCGATGTGAAAGCGTTTTGGTTCTCGAACGAGCGATGGTAGGCCAGCCGCTTTTCGAGATCTCCAGTGATGCCGATGTATAAGATGCGTCGGAGACTCGCGAGTACGTAGACGTAATAAAGGTTCATCGACCGAGGGTACCTCGGTCATAGCACCCTGCAGCTGTTTCCTACGTACTGTAGCGTGCCACCCATCCCACACCGGTCCCTCCCCTTCGCTTCGCTCAGGGTCGGGATGACAAACCGACGCGACATTGTTGTACGCCCCGGTCCATGATCTGTTCGCTTCTCTTCGCGATTGCCACCACAACCAAGCTGCCGCTCATTGAAGTGCCGGCGACGCACGGCGCCTCGGACACACTGGTTGTCTTCGTTTCCGGGGACGGCGGCTGGGCGAGCATCGACAAAGCGATTTCCAAGTCGCTCGCCGGTCGCGGCATGCCCGTCGTCGGCCTCAACGCGCTGCAGTACTTCTGGAAAAAGCGCACGCCGGAGTCGGCGTCACGCGACCTGCAATCCATCCTGGAGAAATATCTGAGCGCCTGGAAAAAAGATCGCGTACTGTTCGTCGGCTATTCGCGCGGTGCAGACGTGCTGCCGGCGATGATCAATCGTCTGCCTGCGGATCTGCAGGCGAGGACGCGCCTGGTCGCTCTTCTCGGCGCCAGTCCGAAAGTCGAATTCGAGTTTCACATCGGGGACTGGATGCGCAGCACATCCAAGCAGGGCTATGCGGTCAAGCCAGAAGTTGATAAATTATCAACACATAATATTGTGTGCATTTATGGCGAGGACGACAACGACTCGCTCTGCCCCGCTCTGTCCGGTCCGCGTGTGAGCCTGGTGATGCTCAAGGGCGCGCATCACTTCGACGGCGGATACGACAGGTTGGCGACGATCATTCTCAATCACCTCCCATGATTCTCGCCGTCGCGTTCGCGATCTGCAGTGCAGCGCCGGTGATCGAGCGTCCTGCGCTGACGTCGAGCGATCGCTTTGCGGTGATGATCACCGGCGACGGCGGCTGGCGGCGCATCGACGAGAAAGTCACGCTCGATCTGCGCGACAATGGCATCCCTGTCGTCGGCTTCCTCGCCTCCCAATATTTTCAAACGCGTCGCACGCCGGAGGAGAGCGCGTGCGCCCTTGCGGACCTGATTCGCAAATACCGCCGCCTCTGGCACAAAGAGAGGGTGATCCTGATCGGATTCTCGCGCGGTGCAGACGCGCTCCCGTTCATGATCAATCGTCTGCCGGACGATGTTCGCGCCTCCGTACAACTCGTCGCGCTCCTCGGACTCGAGCCTCGAATCGATTTCGAATACCACCCGCCCTGGACTCTCGCGCACTACACTCGTCATCCGGCGCAATTCGACGTCTTGCCGGAAGTCATGAAGATGCGCGATCAGAACGTTCTCTGCGTCTACGGCGATCGCGAAAAGGACACGTTGTGTCCCACGCTCGATCGATCGCGATTTAGAATTGTGCGCGAACCGGGCGGACATCATTTCGCCGGCAGATACGATGAAGTCGGCAAAGCGATTCTCGACGCTTCTCGTTAGTTGGCTGATTGCCTGTCAGAGTCCAACTGCGCCAATCAACACCTCGCAGGTCTACGGTCGGCTCGCAGGCCTCGTGACCATTGGACCAAACTGTCCGGTCCAGCAACCAGGCCAGCCATGTCCCACTCCGCCGAGCGCATACACGCTGCGAAAAATTCTCGTATACGACGAACAACGCACGCGCTTGCTGCATACCGTCGATATCGACACGCAAGGTCTTTACGCGATCGATCTCGTCCCCGCGCGATACCTCGTCGATCTCAAAGGTGCTGGGCTCGACCGCAGCAGCGATGTGCCGAAGATCGTCGAAATTCACGCGAACAGCGTGACCACTGTCAACATCGTCATCGACACCGGCTTACGCTGACGCGCACTCGACTTGCATCACTTGTTTCTCCGAAAAGGAGGACAAGCCTATGGCCGAAATGCGTACTGATCGGGAACAACCACCTCGAACCGAGCGCGAGAAAGGCGGTGAAATCGCACGCCGTCAATCGTCGACGGGCCTCGGACTCTGGCGAGATCCATTCTCGATGCTCAACGATTTTGATCGCGAGGTGCATCGCCTTTTCGAAGGCTTCGGTCTCGGTGCCACCACCGACACCTGGTCGCCGCAGATCGAGATGTACCAGCGCGACAACAAGCTCATCATTCGCGCAGATCTGCCCGGCCTCAACAAGAATGATGTGAAGGTCGAATTGAACGACAACATTCTGACGATCGAGGGCGAGCGGAAACAGGAGAAGCGCGACGAGCGCGGCGGGTGGAGCGAGCGCAGCTACGGCCACTTCCTGCGCTCGATCGCGCTACCGGAAGGCGCGTCAGGCGAAAACTGCAATGCCACGTTCAAGGACGGCGTGCTGGAGATCACGTGTGACGCTCCGCAGCGCCAGCAGCAGCGTGGCCGGCAAATCGAGATTAAATAGTGTGGGGACCGGCTAAGCCGGTCCTACACTCAGCTCAGGTGCTTGTTGACGAGAGCAGTCATCTCGAACATCGAGACCTGCTTCTTGCCGCCGAAGATCTTTTTCAGATTGTCATCGGCGTTGATCATCCGCTTGTTCTGCTGATCCTGAAGGCCGTGGGCCTTGATGTAATCCCACACCTTCTTGGTCACTTCGCTCCGCGGTATCGGCTTGCTGCCGACGATCGCTGACAGATCCGCACTCGGCTGCACCTCAGCCTGAAGACCTTTGCCGCCCCCCTTGGAGCTCTTCTTCGCAGTCGCCATCATTCTTCTCCCGTCGAATTTTGTTGGCCGATTGTGGCGTAGCGCCTTCCGCGCGTCAAACTTAACGCCTTTTCGAGCATGTCGCGCGCCGAGCCGGACTCGACTTCCAAGCCCAGAAACCCGAGCGCCGCCGCGAGTGTATCCCGAATGCGCGCCTGGTCAAGACTCGGCAGCGGAAGGGCCCCATCTCGCTTTCCTAGTTTCCGTCCATCCTGCCCTAAGACGACCGGCAGATGTGCGTAGTCAGGCTGCGGCAACGCGAGCGCGCGCTGCAGCGCGATCTGCCGAGCGGTCGAGGAGAGCAGGTCGCCTCCGCGAACCACCTGCGTGACTCCCTGCTCCGCGTCATCGACCACGACCGCGAGCTGATATGCGTAGGCTCCGTCGGCGCGCTTGACGACGAAGTCGCCGGTTTGCTTCGCAACGTTTTCCTCGACGTGGCCGGCGACGATGTCATCGAACACGATCAATTCATCCGGCGCGCGAAACCGAATCGCACGAGGTGTGCGGCCTGCCGCCAATCCATTGCGACAAGTTCCCGGGTAGAGCGGCTCAGCGCCGATCGGCGCCGATGCCGCTTGTTCCACCTCCGCACGCGAGCACGCGCAGTCGTACGCGAGGCCCTGCGCGCGGAGCCGCGCGACTGCGTCGTCGTACAACGCGGTTCGTTCCGATTGCCGTACGACGTCGCCGTCCCACGTGAGTCCATATCGCACAAGCGCCTCGAGAATCTCCTCTTCCGATCCGCGGACCACGCGCGCGGTGTCGAGGTCCTCGATGCGCACCAGCCATCGCCCACCCGCCGCCCGCGCGAAGAGCCACGATCCGACAGCGGCGACAAGGCTGCCGAAGTGCAGCGGCCCGGTGGGCGAGGGCGCGAAGCGACCGGTGATATTCACCACAGAGGTCACAGAGATCACAGAGATAGTCTCTGTGTCCTCTGTGTTCTCTGTGGTGATGAATTCACCTCGGCAAAGACGCTTGTATCTGCTTCGCGCGCCCGAGGTGCGCATCGACGAGCTTGCGAAGGTTCGCGAGTTGCTCTTTGACAACTCTTTTTCGCGCGTTCGCCGTCAGAGTCTTGTCGATCAGATTGAGCGCGTATTGATGCGCGTCGACCTCACGATCGATATACATGCGATCGAATGCGGCACCAGTCAGGCCGCGAAGGCGATCGGTCGCCGCGCCGGAGGTCGCGTCGATCTGCCGGCTGAGAGAGGTGTCCTCCGATGCAACATCGACGCGCAGAAGGGCTGCCTCCGCGGTGTTG
>QHVY01000179.1 GCA_003223695.1 Acidobacteriota bacterium | reverse complement strand
CACCGGCTGCCCGGCGAGACTCGCGACTACGTCCCGGCGATGATCGCTGCCGCGCGCATCGGCAAGGAGCCGGCGCGCTACGGGTTCCACTAAACCATTGAGGTGCTGGAGTCCCGCGTTCCGCTACTTCAAGTGCTCGCGAAAAAACCTCACGATTTCTGACGTCGACCGCACTCGGTTGGCCGTCTTCCGCCAGCCGTGGCCTTCGTCGGGAAAGAGGACATACTCCACCGGAATGCCGCGCTGCTTCAGCGATGTCACCACCTGTTCGGCTTCGACCACCGGAACGTTGGTGTCGTTGGCGCCGTGCAGGACAATCAGTGGAGTCTTGACGCGATCGACTTTGTGAATGGGTGAGAGGTCGCGCAGCATCGCCGCCTCCGTGACCGGGTCGCCATACTCTTTCGTCGAGATGGCCGCCATCCAGGGCTCGGTGTGCTTGAAGAAGGTCTCGAAATTGACGACACCAAACAGATCGGCGCCGGCGGCGAAGAGGTCGGGGTACTCCGTGACGCCGGCCATAACCATGTAACCGCCATATGAGCCGCCCATGATCGCCAGACGCTTCGGATCGGCAATCCCGTTCTGCACCAGATGATCGACCGAAGACTTGATGTCGCGCACGCCATTGACGCGCAGTGGGCCGTTGTCGAGATTGACAAACGCCTTGCCGAAGCCGGTCGATCCGCGCACGTTAGGCGCAAACACCGCGAAGCCGGCGGCGAGCAGCGCCTGATACGTGCTGTTCAGGCCCGGCCGCTCCTGCCCCTCCGGCCCGCCATGAAAGCTGAAGACCGTGGCATACGGCGGCTTCGCAGCGCGCGGCCGATAGAGCCAGCCGCTGAGCTTCAATCCATCATGCGCTGTATACGTGACCAGCTCGGGACCGATGAGCGTCGCCAGATCGACTCCCGGATGCGGGCTTCGCGTGACCTGACTGAGCGCTGCACTCCCCATGTCGAGCATCCAGATGTCCAGCGGACGATCGGAGCCGGAGATGATCAGCGCCAATGTCTTGTCGTCCGCTGAGAAGTGTTGAATGCCAGCGATGTCGCCCGGCAATTGCGGTCCGGCGCGCTCCTTCCGGTCGGCGACGTCGAGGATCGAGAGGACGCTGCGTCCGGCGAGGTTCCAGTTGAGCGCGGCGATGGAATGATGATGATTAACTTCGAACGACGACAGCTCGGCATCCGGACGTGCGACCATGACCTCGAAGGGAGTCGCTTTGCCGTCGCGAATGGTGGTGCGGCCGAAGGCCATCAAGTCGCGATCGGGATTCCCGCCGAGGTAGACGATGTCGGGAGAGGAGCCGAAGGAGGCGCCGATGTACGTCGCCGGCGGCGTGTGCGGCGTCAGCAGCACTTCGCCGCTGCCATCGACTGCGACGCGATAGATGTTGTTGTCGCCGCGGCTGGCCAGGCGGCTGACGAGCGCATATCTGCCGTCGTCGCTGACGTCGATGACGCTCGCGACGCCATTGCTTTGAGCGATCATGTTCATCGCACCGCTGGCGAGGTCGACACGCCAGATGTCGATGGCCGCCGCACTCCGCCGGCTCGATCCGATCAGCAGAGACTTCGAATCGGGCATCCACCACCCGAGACGATTGTTGGTCTTCCCTCCCTCGGTGATCCGCCGCATCCCGCTGCCGTCGGGGCGCATGATGTACACCTGCTCGTTCAATCCGCCGCCGGGCGCCGACTGCAGCGCGATCCATTCTCCGTTCGGCGACCAGTCGATGGCTGTCACCGGATCGTCGAGCGCCGTGATCTGATCGGGCCACCCGCCGGCGGTGGGGAGCATCCATACCTGCGGCGAGCCGCTGATGGTGCTGATGAACGCGATCCGCTTGCCGTCAGGCGAGAACACCGGCTGCGACGCGCTGCCGATCTTCGCCAACGTGGCCACGATGGTCTCGACGTCGTCGGCGCCGGCAGTGGCCGCCATGAGAAGCGACAGAACAATGAGCGCTCGTTTCATGGGCGGTAGTCTACCGCCGCAGAGAGTGGCCGTCGCGGCGAGCGAGACCTCCGCGCTTCACTTACAATTCTCTCCGTCCTTTGCAGGAACGGGCCATCGAGGCCGCGCTGTCGCGGCGCGACTCGCTGGTGGTCATGCCGACTGGCGGAGGGAAGTCGCTCTGCTATCAACTGCCGCCGCTACTGACGGGAGACCTGACGGTCGTCGTCTCGCCGCTCATCTCCCTCATGAAAGACCAGGTCGATGCCCTCCGGGACGTCGGTGTCGACGCGCGCGAGTTGAACAGCACGACGACCGAAGTGCAGAAACGCGATCTCGTCCGCGCCGCACGCGAGAAAACACTACGCCTGCTGTTCGTCTCCCCGGAGCGGTTGGCGGTCGAGAGGTTCGTCGATTTCCTTAGAACGCTCGATGTGCGCACGTTTGCTATCGACGAGGCGCACTGCATCAGCCATTGGGGTCACGATTTCCGGCCGGAGTACCGGCAGCTCGGCGAGTTGCGCGAGCGCTTTCCCAACGCGACGTTGCATGCGTACACCGCGACGGCGACCGAGTCGGTGCGGCGCGACATCGCGGCGCAATTGAGGCTCAACGAGCCCGAGATCGTGGTGGGGAGCTTCGACCGGCCCAATCTTTCCTATCGTGTCCTACCGCGCGTCGAGCCGCTGAAGCAGACGCTGGAAATGATCGAGCGTCACGCCGGTGAAGCGGGAATCATCTACTGCATCCGCAAAAAGGAAGTTGACGAGTTGACCGCTTCGCTGCGCAAGCGCGGCATCGATGCGCGCCCGTACCACGCCGGCCTAACGAAAGAGGAGCGCACCGCGACGCAGGATGCCTTCGCAGGCGAGCAATGCAACATTGTCGTGGCCACCGTCGCCTTTGGCATGGGCATCGACCGATCGAATATTCGATTCGTCCTGCATACCGGCCTGCCGAAGTCAATCGAGCACTACCAGCAGGAGAGCGGGAGGGCGGGGCGGGACGGATTGGAAGCCGATTGCGTGCTGCTGTATTCAGCCGCGGATGTGTTGCTGTGGCGATCGATCATGGAGAAATCGCAGGCAGAGACAGGCGTGTCCGTGCCACACATGCTGCGGCATGTCGACGAGATCGATCGCTACGCGCGCGGCGCGGTCTGCCGCCACAAGGCGCTCGTCAATTACTTCGGCGAGCAGTACACCGCGCACAACTGCGCCGCATGCGATCTCTGCCTCGGCGATGTCGAGGAGGTTGCTGACGGCACCGTGATCGCTCAAAAGATTCTGTCCTGCGTGGTCCGTGTCGAGCAGCGCTTTGGTATCGGTCACGTCATCGCAGTGCTGCGCGGTGAGAAGAATGAGCGCATCGGCAAGCTCGGTCACGATCGGCTCAGCACCTACGGCCTTCTCTCCGTGCACGGCCAATCGGAGCTGCGCGACTGGATCTATCAAATTATCGGCCACGGCCTGCTCGAACAGGATGGCGATCGCTACCCGGTGCTCAAGCTGACCGATGCTGCGCGGCGTGTGTTGCGCGGCGAGGAGAACGTTCGGCTGGTGCAGATCGCCCGCAAACAAGCGCGGAGGCGACCCCCGGATGATTCCTGGATCGGGGTCGACGAGTTGCTGTTCGAGTCGCTGCGCAAATTCCGCCGCGAGCTCGCCGCCGCCCGCGGCGTCCCCCCTTACATCATCCTCGGCGATCGCTCACTGCGCGAGGTCGCCCGGCTGCGTCCGAAGTCCCTGGCCCAGCTTCGCGACGTGTATGGAATCGGCGACAAGAAGCTGGCGGATCTCGGGGAGCGGATTCTGGCGGTCGTGAATTCCGCAGACACGTAGCGCCGGCTCTCCAGCCGGCGCGAACCGGCTGAGAGCCGGTTCTACGTTCGAATGGCATGAGCCGCGCGCCGGCGAAAGAAGTAGCATCTCGCCATGCAACTCGGGCGCGACATGATCGCGCGCATCGAAGACTTCGAAGCCGGCCAGCACGTCAGTTTCACCAAGACGTTCACGGAAGACGACATGGCGCGCTTCATCGAAATCACCGGCGACGTGAATCCTCTCCACGTCGACGAGGAGTTCGCCCGGACGACGCAGTTCGGCCGCCGCGTGCTTCAGGGAATGCTGACGGCGTCGATCTTTTCAACGATGGTTGGGATGCTGCTGCCCGGGAGCGGCGCGATCTATCGTTCGCAAACTCTCCGCTTTCTTCTTCCCGTCTACCTCGGCGAAACGGTGACCGCGCATTTTGTGGTGCGCTCGATCGATCGCGCAAAACATCGGCTGGAAATCGATGCCTGGATCGAGAACGCAGCGGGCCAGCACGTCATCGAGGGAGTGTGTGAGGCGGGGCTGTTGCGGATGAGTCGGTGATGAAAGCGGCGATGTGGCGTCTTTTCGTTCTCACACTTCTCGCCATTGCGTGCCGCTCATCGCAGCAGTCGGTTGACCTGCTCCTCACCAACGGCCGCGTGTTCACCGCCAATCCCGCGAGACCTTGGGCGGAGGCGGTGGCGATCCGCGGGAATCGCATCGTCGCGGTCGGATTCTCTGCGGATCTCGCGACGATGCCTGCAACGCGCCGCATCGACTTGCATGGACGCCTCGTGGTGCCGGGCATCAACGACGCGCACCTGCACGAGCCGTGGAGCGTCGCCGCCGAGAGGATCGACCTGCAGAGCAACGCATCGGCCGATGACGTCCTGAAGGCGATCGGCGGCGCGCACGGCACATGGATCAACGTGCAGATCCCCGTCACTCTCGTCGACGATCCTCGGCTGACCCGCGAGGCGCTCGATGCCGCCGCTCCCACAAAGGCGGTCGCCCTTCGCAATCTCGCCGGACACAACTCGCTGCTCAACACTGCGGCGCTGCGCGCGTGGAACATCGGCGACACCGATCCCGATCCTCCCGGCGGCTGGTACGGCCGCGCGAACGGAAAGCTCAACGGCTGGCTGTACGAGCACGCGCTCTGGATGAAGGACAGAGCGGCGACCGAGGGGGCGCCGGATGCGGTGATTGTGGCGGAGATGCGCCGATTCGCGACCGAAGCCGTCCGATTTGGCATCACGAGCGTGCAGTCGATGCCAGCGGTGCATCCCGATCGCGTCGCGCCACTCGTCACGCAACTCGGCGTGCCGCTGCGCTGGCGATGGATCGAAATCGAAATGGCCAGCGTGCCCGATGCGCCCCACTGGCCGACCAAGTACATCGCCGATGGAACTCCAATCGAGCGCGATGCCGCGCTGCGCGATCCGTATTCCGATCAGCCGAACACGCGCGGCCGCATGAACTTCACCGATGATCAGGTCCGCCGCGCAGTCGAACTCGCTGCGCACGGAAATCAACAACTTCTGTTTCACGCTGCAGGCGAGTTGCCCATCGAAAAATTCTTCGCCGCGATGCGGGCGATCGCCATCGACTGGCCGGCGAAGCGTGTGCGCGTCGAGCATGGGGATTTCATCGGAGAGTTCCTTCCCGATGCGAAACGTTTCGGCGTGGTCGTCGTGCAAAACCCGGCGCACTTCACGCTCGCCGAACTCGTGCGCGCGCGATACGGAACTGGGCGTCTCCGCGATTTTCAACTTTTTCGATCACTGATCGACGCTGGGGTTCCGATCGCCATCGGCTCCGACGGTCCGCTCAACCCATGGCTGAATATCATGTTCGCGGAGATGCATCCGAACAATCCGGGTGAAGCAATCACGCGCGAGCAGGCGCTGATCGCTTACACGCGCGGATCGGCTTATGCGGAATTTGCAGAGCGGGAGAAGGGAACGATCGCTCGCGGCATGCTTGCCGACATCGCCGTGCTTTCGCAGGACATCTTCACAGTAGCCGCATCGGAGCTTCCCGGGACCGAATCGCTGCTCACGATCATTGACGGCCGTGTCGCTTACGAGAAGGCTACCCGATCGTCTTCCACTTCTCGATGAGATTGATTGACGGTGTGTTCTCCGGCCACGCGCCGGTCGCGAGATAGAAATAGCCGTCGCCGTCGCGGCGCACCTTGCGTGCGAGCTCGCTCACGCTTTGACAAACGGACTTGCCGGTACGGAGATCGTCGCGATCGACGATGCCGCCGGTCGGCTCGGCGATCCCCTCGAACACTTTCACCTCGATCAATGTGGCCGTCTGACTCTCGCCGCCAGCCCGACCGCCTCGAGCAACACGATCGCGTACCAGCCGAAGTCGATCTGCCACAACTTCCAGCCGAGGCGTGCGGACCACGGTTTTGCGTGGTGATTGCCGTGCCAGTTCTCGCCCTGAAACAGATGCAGAACTCCGAGCCAGCCGATGTTCTGCGACGAATCTTCGCCGGGCTGGCGATGAGGACGCATGTGCGCGATGCTGTTGACGAAGCACTGTGCGTGCAACGAGAAAACGAGCCGGATCGCGCCGAGCCAGAAAAACGCCGTCCACCCGAACGCCAATCCACCGAACAGCGACACAGCGAGAATCGGCACCTGCAGTCTGCGCCAGAAGCGATATTGCGGCTTGTCGAGGTCGGGACACCAGCGGCTGAGCGGAACATTGCCCGCCTGCCACAGCCACCGCAAATGCGACCACCAGAATCCGCCGATCGTCGGGCTGGAGATGTCCTCGGGCGTCTCGACCTTCGCATGATGCTGCCGATGATTCGCCGTCCACGAGTCGGGCGCGCCCGATCCGTTGAACATCGCGAAGAAGATCAGCGCATGCCTGACTGAGGCATGCAGCCGCAGCGCGACGTGCGCGAGCGAGCGGTGATAGCAAACGGTGACGCCCATCCCGCCGAGCCACGTCAGTACGAGAGTGGCCGTGGCGATCTTCCATCCCGGGACCGGGAAGAAAATCAAGCCGGCGATTGCCAGAAGATGAATCGCCAGCAGGTACAGAAATGTGCTGCGATCACCTTGCGCAGCCTTCCACCATGGCTCGTTCCATGGTTCAGGACCGAGACTGGAGACAATCGGAGCGTTGCGGAGTGCGGACTCGATGCCGGTGCTACACGCAACAGAGATGGTTAATTCCAACGAAGGCACGATTTACGTGGTATCGTTGCCATGTCGAGGAACGTTCCTCGGCCTTCAGGGCTCCTGAGCTAAGGCACCGGTCCTGGATTTCACCTTCTTTAGCACAACCCACTCAGAGGAGCTTCAAGTGAAGGTTTACGTAGGAAATCTCTCGAAGGACATGACCGAGGCGCAGTTCAAGGACCTGGTCACGCCGTTTGGCGCGGCGAACAACATCAATCTGGCGAAGGATCGCGACACAGGCGCGTCACGCGGTTTCGGCTTCGTCGAATATCCGAATGACGATCACGCTCGTGCGGCGATCAGCGCACTCAATGGCAAGGAAGTGAACGGTCGCGCCCTGCGCGTGAACGAGTCCCAGCCGAAGTCGAGACAGTAATGAAGCGCCCCATTCGCGTGGAACCACATCTTCCCGTCTCCGAGTTGAACCTCAAGAAGACCGCGCTGCGTGTGTTAGGCCAGCGGCTGGTCTCCCCCGAAGTCGCGTACATTCAGCGGACCCTCGGTCCGACGGCGACGCAGGTGGAGCTGGACAAGACTGTGGCAAAGGTCCGCAAAATGCCGTGGGCCAGCATCATGCAGCCGGAGTGAACTGACCCTCGCGCCGCGGGTCACTTACAATCTCCTGGTGTCGTCCAGACTGAGGATCTTCTTTCTGCTGGTGATCCTCGTCTTCATGATCCATGCGCTTTTGACCGGGCTTGCGGTGTCGCGGTTGACGGCGGCACTCGATCATCACGATAAGACGATCGAGAGCTATTTCGCTCCGAGCTTCGCCGTCTCGCTTTGCACGCTGCCGCTTTATCCCGTGCTCGCTGGGAAACTCGGGCTCTTCGCGATTTCGGCACTCAATAGCGCGCTCGTCGCAATCATCATTGCATTCGTTCTGGTGTATCTGAGCTGGCGTGCGATTCTGGCGATTATCGTCGGAGTGCCGCTGCTGTTGCTGATCGCGATGATCGGCGGGGCGATGCTGATCGAGCAGCGCATCGACCGCGGCTGGCGCGAGTTGGCGCCGCACGCGGTCGTTCCTCCTCCGCACGGCGATGTCTCTTCGCCGCTCAGTAACGCTACGATCACATCGCTGAACGCATACTTGGCGAGCCAACTCGCTCGCGGCGACGATCTCATCGATCCTCTGCCTCAGGAGGTCGTCTGGTTTCTTGTCGCCCATCGGTCGGACATCGATGCCCTGCGGCAGCGGTCGCCCGGGACCAGCGATCCGCTCGCGCGCCTTCGAATGCAGAAGGTCCTGCTCGTCGACGCGCTGCAGGTGGGCTCCTGGGCCGATGTCGAGGCCGCACGCCGCCTAACGGAATCGATGCTCCGGCAGCCCAACTTCAATGAGGTTCTGTATGCGATCACGGCGGCCGAAAATCAGCTCGGCGTCATGCGCAAGCTCGATCCGCATTATGGTGTCTCAATTCCATCGTTCGATCCTCATCAGATGCTGATCGACGCGATCGCGGCGCAGGACGCGCGCATTTTGAAGCTCTCCGCGCCATGGTACGCGCGTCCGTACGCACGACTGTGCGCCGCCGAGAGCGCGTACAGCGGCCTGCGGCAAGCGATGATCATCCACAATCTGCGCGGCTGTCGCTTCGATGCGCCTCGTGACCTCGACGCGAAGCCGCGCGTTCCATTCAATCCGACCGGCGTGCTCAGCGAAGGAGCGTGGTTGGCCGCTCGCGCCAATCGGTTGGTGCTCGATCGCGAGGGAACGGAGCGCGTGCTCGCAGCAAAGAGTGGAGGGCAGCCGCCGGCGACCGGAGAATGCTCCGATCGCAAGTGGATTCTCGAAGGAAATGTTCTGCGCCTCGAGCCGCCGCTGCCCGCGACCGCGCCGGCCCTTCCTACGCGCCACGAGTTCAGCGCGCGTCTGGTAGCGCGTAGCACGTCATAACGAAGTCGGTTCGCCATCCAGCGGGATCGTTTTGCAGCGTGACGCTGGAGACATCGATGATTCGCGCGGCGTTTTGAATCTCCCGCATGAATGCCGACGTTCGCTCAGCGCTCCCGATCAACTCCGCGACGACCGACTGCTGCTGGAATTCGCCACTTGCCGGCGGCCGCGGCTCGAATTTCGTCACGTGGACTCCGTTCACCGCCGCGATGGCGTCGCTCATCGCGCGAACCTGATCGATGGCCATTGCAGGCGGAAGAATCACTCGCAACTTCTGCAACTCTTCGCCAAGACGCCTCTGCTCCTGATGGAATTGGGAGAGCTTGCGACGCGCTGACCGCGCCTGCTCGATGTGGATGTCGAGATCTCTCAATTGGACGCCAGCGCTCTGCAACTGCTGATCGCGTTTCGCGCCGAGCGTCTCGAAGTAGATCGCCGGCGGGAAAGCGAGAGCGAGCAAGACGGCGAAGAATTTCATCGTCGATTGATCACCAGTTCGGTGTTATTGACGACAGCCGCCGATTCGATCGTCGTTGGTTCGACGCCGGACAGTTTCGCGATCGCGCTTGCGGCAGTTCGTTGGCGCTGTTTCATTTGGTTGATCAGGTCGATCCGCTTTTGCAATGCGTCCTTCTGCATCATGTATACGCGCAATTCCTGATCGATATCGTGGAGTGACTGCAGCTCGGCGCGCCGATCGGTGATGTCCGCGCGCAGGACCTCGAGCCTCCGCTGCGCGTCGTACTCGCGCCAACCGCAAAAGAGCAGCGAGAGCACAAATGCGATGCAGAGGATCCATTTGAACATGGGGCGAGTGTACCGTGTCAGTCCGGCTACGCAGGGTAGAACTTCTTTGCTGCAGCCAATCGCCGAGGTAGCCTCGGAGAGTGTCGAGTCGATCACTTGCCGCCGCCGCCGCGAACAGATTCTCCACTCGATCGTTGTGATTCGAAGTCAGAAGGCGATACTCGATCAACATCTTGCAGCTTTGTACGAAGTACCCACGAAAGTGCTCCTGCAGGCGGTGAAACGTAACTCCACACGCTTTCCCGCGGACTTCATGTTTCGGCTTTCGCCGCGCGAGTTCAGAAACTTGAGGTCACAAATTGTGACCTCAAGTTCGTGGGGCGGCCGGCGCACCGCACCTTATGCATTTACCGAGCAGGGCGTGGCCATGCTTTCCAGTGTGCTCCGCAGTCGGCGTGCGATCGCGGTGAACATTGAAATCATCCGTGCATTTGTTCGTCTGCGACGGATGCTTTTGCAGTACAAAGAACTCGGCCGCCGAATCGATGCTCTCGAAGAACGAACTGATGGCCAGTTCCAAGTCGTTTTCGACACGATTTCGAGCTCTCATCACGTCTGCAGGCGCGACGCCTTCGCCGTCTTGATTCTTACTTCTCGCTCGAGGCGTCGCTCCATGCCTGTTGCACGATCAGCCACCGCCCATCCGGCTGGCGCTTCAATATCAATAGATAGTCGCCGCGAGTGGAGCGGGTCGCCGCGCCCGAGGTGATCGTTTCTTCGTACGTGCCGCTGTCATAGGCGAGATTGTCCGATCCCTCGATGGTGATGCCATGAAACGCGATGTGGGGGGTGTTCGCCGCGAGCACTTTTGCGAACAGCGCGCGGATGGACTCGACGCCGGTTGTGCGTTCGGAATTCGGCTGTAGAAAGACCGCATCAGGGGCGTAAAGCCGCATGATTTCGCTGATCCGCTTCGCGTTCCAATCCGCCGCCCAATCCTCCCGCACATGCTCGATCGTGCCGATGTCCTTCACCGTCTTCTGGGCCGGATCGAGGCTCAGGGAGCAGCTCGTTGCGAGAAAAGCGCAGAGGAGGGCGGTCCTGACCATCGCGTGAATATACAGCACGCCGAATCGGTTAAAATTCGTCAGTCGTTCGTCCAAAGTCGATGATCAAACGGTTCCTTCTCGCCGCCGCGGTGTTGTGCGCGATCAACGCGCACGCCGAGCCACTCCTCTCTTCGCTGTTGAAGCAGGCTCCCGGACTACACGCCGATGCGTTGCGGCAGGCGCTGAATGCGCAGACCCTCGCTTCGGAGCGGGGCCTCGTGCGGCGCAGCAATTTGCTGACGGTGATCGACTACTCGATCCGCTCTTCGGAGCCGCGGCTTTTTGTGTTCGATCTGGCAAGGAAAACACTTCTTTTCCGCGAGCTCTGCGCGCACGGCAAGGCGTCCGGGGACGACATCACGAGCTTCTTCTCTAACGAGCCCGGAAGCGAAGCCAGCAGCCTCGGCCTTTTCATCACTGGTGAGACATACATCGGCCACAACGGCTACTCGCTGAAGCTTCGCGGTCTCACTGAAGGTCTCAACGACATGGCGGAAGAGCGCGCGATCGTTCTTCACGGCGCGTATTACGTCAGCCAGGAAGCCATCAAAGTCCTGGGCCGTCTCGGCCGTAGCTGGGGATGTCCCGCGGTGCGCGCGGAGATCGCGCATAAGCTGATCGACACCATCCGCGGCGGATCGGCAATTTTCGCGTACTATCCGCGCACGTAACGCCGGCTCTTAGCCGGCGCGGAGCCGACTGAGAGTCGGCCCTACGGCATACCTAGCCTTTCGTCTGATGCGCGCCTGCGATGCGCCGCGCAAAATCTGCAGTCATGAACGAACTGCAGACGCTTTCCAATCAATTCGCCGATGTCGTCTCATCGATCGCAGCTTCTGTTGTGCAGGTGCAGCGCGTGAGCGGCGTGGTGTACGCAAATGATGTGGTGTTGACGAACGCGCGCGCATTAGGCCGCGAGGATGGGCTGCACGTGCGGACGCACGACGGCCGTGCGCTCGATGGCCAGTTGCACGGCTGGGATCCGGCGACAGGCCTCGCGCTCGTGCGCGCATCGGGTCTGAACGCTACTGCGGCAAAAGCGGCGGAGGAACCGGCGCGGGTCGGAAATCTCGCCATCGCTGTTGGCCGGTCGTGGAGCAATGCGGTCACAGCAAGCGTCGGTATTGTTTCCATTATTGGTGGGCCGCTTCGAAACGGGCGCGGGCGCTCCATCGATGAAGTGATCCGCACGACGGCGCCGATGCACGAGGGATTCGCGGGCGGCGCATTTGTCGACATGTCAGGGCGGGTGATCGGCATTGCGACGGCCGCATCGATCCGCGGACTCGGCGTGATCATCCCTGCTGCGATCGCGTGGAAAACTGCCGCTGCCTTACTTGAACACGGCCGAATTCGCCGAGGGTACTTGGGTATCGCCGGTCAGCCGGTGAGACTCGGCGAGGATCAACGTGCACTGTTGATCGTCGACGTGAAAGATGACAGCCCCGCCGCAATCGCCGGCCTTCGCGTAGGCGACAGCATCGTGAAATTCGACGGACTGCCTGTGGAGGATCCGGAAGACCTGCTCGACCTGCTGACCGAAGATCGCGTTGGAAAGAGCGTTGCCGTTGGAATTGTTCGCGGTGACAGCAGCAAGGACGTGAAGGTGACGGTTGGCGAGCGTTGAACCAGAACTGTACGAGGCGCTGACTCCGCGAGAGCTCGAAGTGCTCGAGGTGCTTGCGGAAGGACTCTCGAACAAAGCGATTGCGTTGCGTCTCGCCATCACCGAGCACACGGTGAAGTTTCACGTTTCCTCGATCTTCGCGAAGCTCGGAGCGGAGAATCGAACCGACGCGGTGCGGCGCGGCGTGCGGCGCGGCCTGATCACGTTGTAGGAGAGCGGGCGTCCCGCCGCAGCCGAGACGGCCGCTCTCCACCTTGCGATTCCCATCACCCCTAATTCTGCTGGTAGGGAAACCGACCTCTACCGACTCTCCATCAATAAGTCCAACTCGGTTGCAGAAGGAGGGTCCGCATGTCCGTTCCACCGCAATAGGTGTGGGTCGTTCTCTATCCACCGTATTCAGCACAAAGGAGTCAAGATGAAACCTCTCTCCCTCATCACGACACTGCTTTGCCTCGCACCGGCCGCGCTCTTCGCGCAAGACTGGCGCGGCTCGGATTCGCACTCCGGGCGTCTGCACCCGTCGATCAACTCGCATTCGGGCGGCTCGCCGTTCGACCCGCGCGATGAAGACGACACTCGATTCGTCGTCGATACAGGATCGGGACTCGATACCGGCTGCACGTTTCGCGACGGCGGTCCGCTGGTGATCACTCTGAAAGTCAAGCGCTACGTCGGCGACGATCCCTCCGCCGCGGCGTCGAAAGGGCTTCTTTCGAAAATGGCGCACATCCGCATGCCGGCGTACGACGTCGACGTGAATGGCGCTCCCGGATATCCGCCGGAAGTCGACCGCGTCTCGTTTAACGGTCACGACCTCGGCACTCTCACCGGCGATAACAATATCTGGAAGCTCAACGAGTTCGATGTTCCGATCGATTGGGTGAAGTTTCCATCGAAAGGCTCGCCCGGATCGCCTCCGTCACCCGCGGACAACGTCGTGCAGATTGACATCGACACCGCCAGTCCGCCCGACTTCAACTGGTGCACATCGATCGACTGGGTAGAAATCGAATTCGACGCCGTCGCTCCAGTCTTCCTTGTGCATGGCACGAACGCACAGTCGGACACGTGGAATCCGAATTTCACGGCGTTTTTCGGCAACAGCGGCGCGCCGTGGAGCAACGACATCAACCTGCAGGCGAATGGCTCGATTCTGGGCAACGGTCAACTGCTAGCCGCGCGCGTGCAGGATCTGGCCGCGATGTTCGGCGCGAAAAAATGTCACCTCATCGCGCACAGCAAGGGCGGCCTCGACACCCGCGCGTTTCTGAACAATGAATACGACCCCGACAAGCTGAAGGTGCTGTCGGTCTACACGCTCAGTACGCCGCATCACGGCACGATCGAATCCGACATCATCGTTGCCAAACGCGCGGCGACGAATCCGGAGTCATCGAATCCCGACATCAAATACCTCATCGATCACGATTACTCCTGGCTCAGCACGCCGCAGCCGCCGGCCATCGGCGATCAGATGACGACAAGCATGGCAGCGTTCAACGCGATGTTTCCGTCTGTCCCGGGAGATGTTCGTTTCTACAACTACGGCGCGGACGCCGATCTCAATCACAACGGCCACATCGAGTCGGGGGAAACCGTCGATCTGATTCCCGGCTACGTGCCCGGCTTCATGGCCGCCGCAGCGGGCACCGCGATGTATCGCGCCATCGGCAACGTGGCTTCGATCAAAGTGTCAGTGGGAACGCGGCCCGGGCGGCTCTGGGGCACGAACACCTTCACCTCCATCGAAGTGGCTTCAACGAACAATCCATTCGCAGTTAACGATCTCGTTTGCTCGGTCGCCAGCGCGCACTCGCCGTCGGGCAGTTTCCTCGCGCAGTTAGCGGCGAACCATAGCTCGATGAAGTCGACTGCGCTGGCCTCGACGATCTTCCAGCACATTCTGTCCGACTTTCCGATCCACTGAGGCCGGCGTGAAGCGGATTCTCATTGCCATCCTGATTCTCGCCGCAATCGCGGTGATCGCCTCGCTCGTGCAATTCGATGGCGACGTCAAAGCCGTCAGTCCGAAACTGGCGACGACGATCGGCAACAGTGCGACGTGGTATGGACACCCCCAACTCGTGGCCAGCGCACGCGATCCGGAGGCGATCTACGTGATCGCGCCGGAGGCGCCGCGAGAGAATCGATTCCCGGCGATTCGCATCGACACGACCGATGGCTCGCAGCGAAACACGATCATCGCCCTCGGTCCGCAATCGCCGTATCGACCGTTTCTTCCGGCGTATGTCAAGGCAGAGGTTCACGGGTTTCGCTTCGATCGTCCCGCGCTGCATCTGCTGACATTCCCGGACGGCAAAGGTCCCGGTGTTCACCACGTCGACTCGGCCACCGGCCGCGTCGAAATCGTCTACGACAGGAACGGCGCGCAACGTCCGCTTCTGACACACACGGCCTTTAACTCCAGCAGCGCTGCGGAGATGTTGTCGCTCGTCTCGGCCGATCCGAGCGGGCGCTGGATCGCGGCGCTATCGCGGACTTCCGCAGGCTGGACGCTCTATCTCTTTCCCGCATGAATTCGATTGGAGGAACTATGACTTCGACCCATCAAAGCATCTTGCGCCGCGCCGGCCTGGCGATGTTCGTCTTTGTTCTCGCCGCGTCGCTCCAGGCGCAAAGTAGCGATCGCGAAATGGCGACGACAGCGATGTCGCAGGACGCCTTTCAACTCACGCCATCCGCGCCGGCCATGACACGATCCATCCTCGTCGACAGCACATCGGCATTTTCCGTCTCACTGCTCGCGCCGTCGCAGACCCTCACTGTTGATGTCGTTGGTCCTGACCACACGCGCTACACCGTCGGCGATCCATCGACGAACACATTCGAGGGCGGCTTCTTTCCCATCGACACCGTCAGCACAAAAGCCGGTGCGGCATATCTCATCAGCATTACGAATCCGATGGCCGGAACGTGGACGCTCGAAGTATCGGAGAGCGCGACACTGACGGCGCCCCTGGACGTCCTCACCACCACCTTCCTCAACAACAGCACCTGGCTGGTGCTCGCCGGCGGTGGCGAGAGTTTTCCCGTCGGCAGCGACGTGCGGCTTGCGCTCGTGGGGTTCGACGGAACGGCGAAGATTTCCCCGCTGGCGATCAACGCGAAACTGTTTCGTCCGTTCGATCCGACGTTCACGCCCGTTGCAGTAACGTTCCGCGATGACGGAGCCGGCGCCGACGAAACCGCCGGCGACGGAATTTACGAAGCGTTCGTGAATCCCGGTCAGCCGGGAACGTATCAGGTTCAGGTCAACGCGACCGGCAATTCATCGACGGGCGCTTTCGCCCGTACTGCAGCCACTGAAGTTCGCATCGTTCCGCACAACGCGCAGATCAGCGGATTCACTGACCGCGGCATCGACAGAAATTTCGACGGGCTATACGACCGCATCGGCATCACCCCCTCAGCGAATATCACCGAGGCGGGAACATATGTCGTATCGGTGCGGCTGCGCGCGTCGAATGGTCACGAGATTCAGGGCAGCACGCAACAGAGCTTCGGCGTCGGCACGGGCTCGGGCGAAGTGACATTCCGCGCCGCGGACCTCATCCGTGACCTCGGCGTCGATGGCCCGTGGAGTGTGGCCGAGGTGCGTTATTTCGAGCAGGTGGGCAACGATCTCGTCCCCGCCGACATCCGCTACGACCTCGGCTCGACCGCCGCATATCCGCTCGCGCAGTTGCAGCACGACCGTGTGCGTCTCAACGGCACGGGCAGCGCGACGGGACTCGATTTCAACGGCAACGGCTTGTTCGATTACCTGAAAGTCAGCGTCGGCATCGATGTCGACTTCTCGGGCTACTACGATTACTCCGTCAGCCTCACCGATCGAAACGGCCATGAGCTCGGGTTCCAGAGCAGTTTCGTTTTCTTCAACACTGGATCGAACACGCTCGATCTGTACTTCGACGGCTCGGCGATCGGCAAGAACGGTGTCGACGGACCGTATTTCCTGTCGAACCTCATCATGTTCAACTTCTTCGGCTCCGGCTCGCTCGTTGCGCCGATTGCTTTCACCACGCCGGCGTTTACAGCGAGTCAGTTCGAGGGATTCAGTGCCGACACCACGCCGCCGACAGTCGTGGTGACCGCGTCACCGAATGTCCTCTGGCCGGCGGATCACAAGATGTACGACATCACCGTCAACGTAATTGCCACGGATGATCACGATCCAAATCCGTTCGTGTCACTCCAAAGCATTACGAGCAACCAGGGACAGAACATGCGCGGCGACGGCAACACATCGCCGGACATCCTCGTGCAGAACGGCCACATCTTCCTGCGCGCGGAACGCAGCGGAACGGTCAAGGGCGACCGCGTTTACACCATCACATACTCTGCGCGCGATGCGTCCGGAAATGTCGGCACCGGATCAGCCACTGTCACGGTTCCACACGATCAAGGCCACAACTAGTATTTCTCGAGTGGAGGACAGGCAGTCCTGCCTGTCCTCCGCTATAACTGATCGCGATGGCGGTAAACAGCCCAGCCGAGAAGATGCGACGCGTAAAGCGTCGACCACGTCTGAACGGCGATCTCGATCACAGCGAAAAGTCTCGTCGAACCCAACGCGAGGTGGATCAAGGACATCCCGAAGGCAATGCCGAAGACTATGACGAACCACATTCCGATCACCGCGTAATACTCGATGCCGAGAATGCCGATGAATCGGAAGATCTGCTGCACGCTGAGCGCGATCTTGATGCTCTTCCAAATCGCGATCGTGGCCAGCGAAGCTGGGTAGTAGAGAAGCATCACAAGCAGCGCGATGCCGAAAATAGCGGGCGAGCGCACGAGCCCCATAAACGCCAGAATCGTCACGGCCAGGATTGGCCAGGCGGAAATCAGTGACACTGCGATCACCCGCACGAAGCTCATGATCCATTCGCCGATATTGCCAACTTCGCCTGCAGACGGCGCGCTGGTCTGTCCTTCGCTCGACTTGCGGATCACTCCCAGCGCGTAGACGCTCGCGAGCATCGAGAAGATGATCGAAAGCAGTGGCGTCGCCGCTCGCAGAAGTGCAACGGCAACGATGACGATGATGGATGTGATATCAGTGAATGGATAGGCGAGGCCGGGGACGATGCGGCTGCCGAGCGATGCCGCCGGCGTTTGCGGCTTCGCAGAGGGCGCCGCTAAACCAGGCGTCGCCGCCGGTTTGACGAGCGAAAAGTAACGCGTGAGCTCGGGAAAATCCGACGCAGGCTTCCAGAGATCCGTGCCGACGATCGCGATCTGATCTTGCGGGTTCAGCGTTCCATTTCGGATGCGATCGCGCAGATCGAGAATCTTGAACTCAGCCCGCGCATCCCCTGAAATGTTGTAAAGCACCTGCGGCCGCACGTTGTCCGGCATGGTTCTCTCCTGAATTGTTCGGAATTCCTGCGCCATCCTACATCAAGGCTGGGGCATGTCATCGGTGCGTTTCACACCCGGCGCGATGCTCTCCGACCGTTTCCGCATCGTCGCGCTCCTCGGCAAAATGGGCGAGGTCTATCGGGCCGAGGATTTGAAGTTGGGCCAGCAGGTAGCGTTAAAATTTCTGCCGCACGCCGGCGAGGCCAAGCTCGAGCGCCTTTACAGCGAAGTTCGACTCGCGGCGTACGCATTTTGGGTCTCGCTTCCGCGCAGCCGGCGTTCGGGATGGCGCTGCTCGAGGAGGAGTAGGAGAGCGGGCGTCCCGCCCGCAGCGGCCGCGCGTCTCGCACGGGCGCTGAGTCGTCGGGCGAGACGCCCGACAACTGCGGCCGAGACGGCCGCTCTCCCGTACAATGGTTGCG
>QHVY01000289.1:10917-12711 GCA_003223695.1 Acidobacteriota bacterium | reverse complement strand
AACACTGACGGAGTCATTTTGTTGTGCGGCGGTACGCGTGAACCGGTTTCAAAAGTCGCCGCTGAAGGAGGAGCTCCCCAACCGGTCACGAAGCTGAAGAAAGGGGAGTTCAGCCATCGCTGGCCGAGCTTCCTTCCGGACGGCCGTCACTTCCTTTATTTCGCACAGGCTTGGGCTGGCCAGCCGAGCGATCGTGACAAGACATACATCGGCTCATTGGATTCGGCAGAAGAGCGGCCTCTGCTTTCCTCGAGCGGGCCGGCGATCTATGCGCCACCCGGATACATCGTGTTTGTTCGCGAACGCATGCTGCTCGCTCAGCGATTCGATGCGAAAAAGCTGCGGCTGATCGGTGAGCCGTTCCCAATCGCTGAGAGAATCGAGTCGTTTCCCCAGACCACCACTGCGATCTTTTCAGTTTCGGACAACGGAGTTCTCGCCTACCAGCGCGGCGAGAATACCTCCGACCTGCATCTTGCGTGGATCGACCGCAATGGAAAGGAGATCGAAGCGGTGACTCCCCCGGGAGACTACGCTCATCCACGGCTGTCGCATGATGGGAAGCGGGTGGCATACGACGTCAGCGATCCGCAAAACGGCCTCGCCGACATATGGACATTCGATCTGGTCAGACGAGTGCCCACGCGGCTGACCTTTGAACCGGAAAACGAAGTGCATCCAATCTGGAGTCCTGATGATCAGTCGATCGTCTACGGCTCCGCACAGCCGAACGGCGCATTCGATCTCTATCGGAAATCATCGACCGGTGCGGGCGCGCCTGAGCGGATCTATACGTCTGCGGCGCTCAAGTTCCCGATGGATTGGTCAGCTGATGGGAAAACGATCGTTTTCCAAAGCAACGATCCGTTCCAGCGCAACAACTGGGACATCATCGCGCTCTCCGTCGACAAAGGAACGGCTGCCAATGTGATTGCCAGCCGTTTCAACGAAGACGCTCCGCAGCTCTCGCCTGACGGACACTGGCTCGCCTATCTGTCGGATCTGTCCGGCTCACTGAACCTCTACATCGAGCCGTTCCCCCCAACCGGCGCAAAGTATCAAGTCTCGACCGGCGGCGGCTTTCAACCGCGGTGGCGTCGCGATGGAAAGGAGCTTTTCTACCGCACCTCCGACGATCGGCTCGTCTCGGTCACTGTCAACGCGACATCTCAGGGACTGCAGATCTCAACGCCTACGCCTTTGTTTCAGATCCGACTCGCGGCAGCCGCTGGATCCGGCGGCTTTCAATACGACATCTCGCCCGACGGACAGAAGTTCCTCATGAATGTGTCGAAGATCGAAGGCGTGAAGCCAATCACGCTGGTGACCAACTGGACCGCGGAACTGAAGAGATAATCACCACAGAGAGGACGGAGGGGACGGAGACGTCTCCGTCCTCTCCGTTCCCTCTGTGGTGAACTTTCTGTACCGCTATTTCGAGGACGCGGTTCCTCCCCAACTGGCAATTGAGTGCTGGATCTCGCCCACTTCGTCCGCATCCTTCGGGCCTGCTTTGGCGATCGCGCGCTGTGCCGTGGCAATTGCGCCGGCGCGATCGCCGGCCATCGCCTGCGCGCGAGCCTTTTCGAAAAGATTGCGGATGTTTTCGTTGATCTTGATCGACTGATCGAGCCAGCGATTCGCTTCCTCGAGATCGATGCGGTTTTCGATCGCGAATGTCGCCGCGCGCAACGGCGTCTGCCAATCGTCCGGCTTCGCCGCCGCGACTGCGGCGCGCGCGTCGGCGAGCGTCTTCTGCGTTGTGTTCGTTCCGACGGTGAACGGCACCGACAG
>QHVY01000289.1:10246-10849 GCA_003223695.1 Acidobacteriota bacterium | reverse complement strand
GCGTCCTTCGCCGGATCATAATTGAACGATCCCCACTGATTGGCGGTTGTGTTGAAGACGATTGTCCACTCGTCTTTGCTGGGAATTGTGTGCAGGCTGTACGTACCTTTCGGCAGCGGCTGACCATTGACGGTCACGTCATCGCTGAAGGTGATCGTGGTCGCCTCATTCGCGCCGGTGCGCCACACTTTGTCGTAGGGCACGAGCGCGCCCCAGATCTGGCGCCCCTTCACGCCGGGACGGCTGTAGTTGATCGTGATGTCAGTGAAGCCAACGGTCTGAGTCACAACCTGCTTCTGACTGGCTCGCGGCGTGCGCAACTGCGGCGCCTGTTGCTGCTGGGCCGTCAGCGGCAACGCGAGTCCAATCGCGAGAAGAATCATCTTGCGCATGCGTCCTCCTAATTGGCGCGCGGGATCGTACCAGAACGTAGAGCCGGCTCTCAGTCGGCTCAGCGCCGGCTGAGAGCCGGCGCCACATCGTCGCTGGTGACGACAGTGACGCCGGCAGCACGCATCTGATCGATCGCTGTCGCCGAATCGCCCGGATTCAAATTCACCCCCCGGCACCCGTCTTCAACAATGAAAACGTTGAGGCCGAGGG
>QHVY01000289.1:0-10239 GCA_003223695.1 Acidobacteriota bacterium | reverse complement strand
ATTTGACGCAGTAGTCGGTCGCCAAACCGGCAATGTAGATGTCGGTCACCTCTTGCGATCGCAGATACTCCGCGAGTCCGGTGCCGCGGCGGTGGCCGTTGTCGAAAAAGGCGCTGTAGCTGTCGATGTCAGGATCGACGCCCTTCTGAAAAACCTTCGCCACGTGGCGGCGATCGAGCTGCGGAAGAAACTCGGCGCCCCTCGAGCCTTGCACGCAGTGGTTCGGCCAGAGCACCTGCGGGATTCCGTTCAGGTCGATGACATCGCCCGGCTTCATGCCGGGATGTTGCGAGGCAAAACTTCCGTGATTCGCCGGGTGCCAGTCCTGCGTGGCGACGACGAGATCGAATGCCTTCTGGATTCGATTCGCCACCGGAACGACTTTGTCGCCATCGCGCACCGCCAGAGCGCCGCCGGGAACAAAGTCATTTTGAATGTCGACGAGAATCAGCGCACGTTTCATGCAGAATCAATAACGAGTGGCAACCATCGTCTTATTCGGCGGCCCGTCCGACGAGCGGCATGTGTCGGTCGCATCGGCTCAGAACATCGTCCGTGCACTCGGTGCGCCACTCGCCTGGTTCTGGGCGCCTGACGGCCCGGTTCACGACGTCGCCATCGATGATCTTCTCGCGCATCAGCGCCCATTTGAGATCGATTTTCAACCGAAGCGGCCGGCGATCTGGCCGAACATCGAACAGGCCCTCGATACCCTGCCGGTCGATGATCCTGTGTTCCTGCTCGCGCTCCATGGAAGCGTTGGCGAGGACGGCACACTTCAGAGAATGATGGAGCAACGCGGAATCGCGTTCACCGGATCGGGTTCCGTCGCGAGCGCGGCTGCTTTCGACAAAGAGCACGCGAAGGACACGCTGCGCGACCGCGTGCGAATGCCCGAGTCGCGCGTCGTGCGCGGACCGCAGACGATCCGCGAAATGCTCGACGAATATGACCGCGTGGTGCTCAAGCCTGTCCCCGGTGGCTCGAGCCGCGGTCTGGTTTTCGTGAACCGAGGGGAGGACTTTCACATCGATGCGAGTGTGCCGTACCTCGTCGAACAGTTCATCGCCGGCCGTGAGTTGACCGTCGGCGTGGTCGATCAGGGCGACGGCCCGTTCGCGCTGCCAGTGCTCGAAGTCGAAGTTGATGCCGGCCGCTCCTTCGACTACGCCGGCAAATACCTCGGCACCGGCTCGCACGAGATCTGTCCGGCGAACATTTCCGATTCGATGCGCGAGAGCACACAGGACGTCGGTCTCGCAGCGCACACGACCCTCGCATGCGAGGGCTATTCGCGCACGGACGTCGTCGCCGCGGATGATGACCACATCTATTTTCTGGAGTTGAACACATTGCCCGGGCTGACGACGGCATCGCTGCTGCCACAGGAGCTGCGGGCTGCGGGAATCGATTTTCGAGGTTTTCTCGAGCGGCAGGTAGAGCTGGCGCGACAGAGGGCCGCTGTGTCATTCCGAGCGTAGCGAGGAAACGGTGTGGGAGGGCGGCACGAATCGGCAGCAACGCGCCACCCGCCCACACCGGTCCCTCGCTACGCTCGGGGTGACATATCGAATCCTCGCTGACGCGACGGCCCTCTTCCACTTCGCATTCATCCTCTTCGTCGCGCTGGGAGGTCTGCTGGTGCTGCGATGGCGCAAGCTGGCGTGGATTCATTTGCCCGCGGCGATCTGGGGCGGGCTCATTGAGATCATGAACTGGAGCTGCCCGCTCACCACATACGAAAACATGTTTCGCGTTCGAGGAGGCTTGCAGGGCTACGGCGACGATTTCATCGCCTATCACCTCTTCCGATGGATCTATCCGGCAGGTTTGACGCGCAATGTGCAGTTCGTCATCGCCGCATTCGTCGTCATCGTGAACACCGCCGTGTACGCGAAAGTGTTTCCCATTAAGCGGCTGAAGTTTCCCGGTTTCTTCTGATTCCCTTCCAGCTTCCGATCCTCGCCGGAGCCATCTTGGAATCAAGGAGAACGGCGATGGCACCAAGGGATAAAGCATTCGAGCGAGATGAGCTTCTGTCGCTCGTGAGCCACGAGATGAAGAATCCTCTCACCTCGATTACGGGCTACACGATGTTCGCCGAAGACGCGGTCAAGAATCACGATCACGAGCTTGCGCTGGAAAGCCTGCAGGTTGTCCGGGCCGAGACACAAAGGGTCCTGCGGCTCGCCGAAGATCTCCTCGATTCCGCGCAGGTCAATCGCCGGCCGTTATTGCGCGGTCACCGGACGGGAGATCGACGTCGTTGTCGCCAGCGGATTTCCGCGCCTGATCGGTGATGGCGTGCGGCTCGCGCAGGTCGTTGAAAATCTCGTCTCGAACGCCACGAAGTACTCGCCAAAGCAGGCGCCAATTCGCATCACGATGCAGTGCAGCGCGTCTCGAATGACCGTCTGCGTCTGGAACGACGGTCCGCTCATCCCAGCGGAGAAATTGCCGCTCATTTTCAAGCGCTTCTCCCGGCTCGGCAACGGCGACGGCGACATCAAAGGCAGCGGACTTGGCTTGTACATCTCGAAGCAGATCGTCGAGCTGCACGGCGGGACGATCGACGTCATCTCGAAAGAAGGAGAAGGAACATGCTTCACAATCGAATTACCGCGGCAGGTGAATTGAAGGCGGCTCGGGGGAAGTCTCGCTCGAGGGAGACCAGAGGATCAGCCGCTCGCCGCCGATCTCGATCTGGTCTCCCGCCGTGATCTGCACTGAACCGGAGATCCGCTGGCCGTTCACAAACGTGCCATGGCGGCTGTCGAGGTCGGTCAGGACGATTTCGTCTCCGCGAAGATCGATGCGCGCATGCTGCCGCGAGGTTGCCGGCGTATACAGCGGAATGTCCGCATCGCGTCCTCGGCCGATCACTTGTGATCCTCTGCGCAGCGGATACTCCTTCGTGCCGTGGATCAGCGCGTATCCCTCTGGCGGCGCCGGCTCGGCTGCATCGCCGACATCGCCGATGAACTTGTAGCCGCGACGCGCGACGGTTCCGACGTAACGCGGCGCAGCGGGATCGTCCTCCAACGCTGCGCGCAGCGCAGCAATGGTGCGGCTCACCGTGGCTTCATCGACAATGACGTCGCGCCAGATCTCCTCCAGCAGTTGTTCTTTGGAGACGACTTTGCCGCGATGCTCGATGAGATACACGAGCAGGTCGAAGCACTTGGGCCGCAGAGCGATCTTCTGGTCGCCTTTGCGCAGCTCTGCGGCGGAAACATCGACGGTGAATGGTTCGAACAAATAGGTGGTCATGGTTCGTCCAGAGTGAATCCGGTGACGCCGATCGGCACGTCGGCCCCTTCTTTGGGAGTCGAACCGCGGCGGCGGCTGGCCTCGATTTTCTCTTCGCCGCCGGGTGAAACTGGTGTCTCCTTCGCGATTTGCGCCCGCGCGCTGGCGAGATACACCTTCACGCCTTTCTCGGCGTAGAGCTGAGCGATCTGCAGCGGCTCGGCGTCGATCACGATGTAGTCATCGATGCGCGTCGAGTAAATCGCGAACTTCCCGTTCGCCTGCCTTTCGATTTTCCAGCCCATGGTGACGATTATCGCGCGGCGTTCTGAACACGACGAAGAAGATCTGCAAAGCGTGAATCGGAGCGGATGGGATCAAGCGCTGGCTCGATCGGCAGAAGTGTCATCGCCGATGAACGTTCATCAAAGCTCTTCTCCAGGTACGCAAACGCTTCGTTCTGCTCTCCCAATGCGACGTAAATCAGGGCGATGAAGTACGAAGGAACATATCGTTCCCTGGAAGCACGGATGATGGCATCAAGCAGGTGCGTTGCCTCTTTACGCTTGCCGGCGACTGCGTATGCCCGGGCGAGATACGCCTGTTGGACGATTGCCCCATTCGAAAGTCGCACAGACTGTTGAGCGTCTGCGATGCCATCTTCCGGTTTGTTCAATTGAAGATGAATGAGAGAGAGGACGATGTACGTCCTGACGAACGTGGGATCGAGGTCGCGCGCAAGCGCAACTCGCTGTTCGGCTTCTGCATACCGTCGCGCAAAGTAGTACATCCAGCCCACCTGGTAACTGATGATGGAAGCCAGTGGGTCGAGATCGTGAGCTTTCGACACCTCCGCGATCGCCTCATCGTACTTTTGCTCGCAAGCGAGCGTGATTCCCAGCCACTGATGCGCAGTTGCGTAATTTGGATTGAGAGCGATCGCACGGCGGAATTCCTTTTCACTGCCAGGCAGGTTCCAGTCGTACTGCGCCAGCACCCACGCTAAGGATGCGTGGGCTTCGCCAAGGTTCGGATCGAGATCCAAGGCTTTGAGCGCTGCTGCCTTCGCGCGCGGCATCGCTTCTGTCGGCGGGGCGCCGCCGTAATAGTGAGAACCCAGGAGCCCGTAGCCGTCGCTCAACCCGGTATAGGCGAGAGCGTAGGTTGGATCGACGTCCGTCGCATGTTGAAAGTAGTCAATCGATTTTTTTAGACCGTCGATCGTCCGTTTGTTCCAGAAGTACCGTCCTCTTAGATACGCCTCGTACGCCGATGGATTGGCGCTGGCAGTCGTACCGACGCGCCGGCGATCCCCCGGAGAGATTCGCAGCCGCAGATGGCCGGAAACATCCCGGGCGATCTCGCTCTGCACGTTGGTCAGATCAGACATGCGCTTCTGATACTGGGCGCCCCAAAGCTGGCGATCACCATCGACATCAATAAGCTCGGCTTGGACGTTGAGAGTGTCACCGCGATGGAGGACGCGGCCGGTCACTACGGCTCGGACGTGCAGTTTGGAGGCAGCATCATGAAAATCGCTGTTGCCTTTGAAGCGAAAAACGGATGCGCGTGGGATCACACGCAAGCCACTGATTTCCGAGAGATCATTGATGAGCGTTTCTGTGATGCCTTCGCTGAGGTATTCCGCATCGGGATCGTGACTGAGATTCACGAACGGCAATACGGCAATTGAGTCAAAGGGCTGCGGCGTGATTCGATTTCGCACAATCAACACTGCTGCAGACACAATGACGATCAGAAGCGCTGAGATCCAGGCGAGCCGTGGAAACCGGAATGCGGTGCGCTCCGGAATGGACCGCAGATTGAACGCGAGATCGCGAGCCGATTGAAAACGTTCTTGCGGATGTTTTCGCAGACATTTCGTAATCGCGCTGAGGCTGTCGAAAGGCCGCTGTCCGGTGAGCATCTCGTACATCACACAGCCAAGAGAAAACAGGTCGGTTGTTGGGCCGATAGATTCACCGCGCACCTGCTCCGGAGACATGTAACCGCGGCTTCCCATCACCTGCCCAACCTCGGTGCGCACGGATGTCGATGACTCTTCTGAACTCGGTTCAACGTGCGCGAGTCCGAAATCGAGCACTTTCACCTGCCCATCAGAAGTGAGGAAAATGTTCTCCGGCTTGAGATCTCGATGGATAACGCCATTTGCGTGAGCAGCCGCGACACCGTCCGCGATTGCCGCGGCGATTCGCACGGCCTCGCGCCACGGAATGGGCGAGCCGTCGATTCGGTGGCGCAGCGTCTCACCGTGCAGCAGCTCCGTAACGGCGTATGGCGTGCCGCTCGACACACTAAACTCGTGAATGGAAAGGATGTTGGGGTGCGACAGAGTGGCCACGGCCCGCGCCTCGCGCTCGAATCGCGCGACTCGCTCACGATCGGATGCAACATCGGCAGGCTCGCGAGCGCGATAGACCTCGCCCATGCCGCCCGCGCCAAGCGGGGAGAGGATCTCGTAATGGCCGAGTCGCGTGCCGGCCGTCAAAGTCATTGGAGGGTTACGAGTCTACCGCGGGCGGAACCCCCACCGCACGCCCACCCGGGCCGCCCGCGGCTGGCCTAACGTGATCACGGGCGTAGCGGCGGTTTCGATGCGGCGATCGAAAACGTTGTCGACGGAAAGCGTGGCCTCGAGGCGCGAAGTGATCGGGCGAGCAATAAATAAATCGACAACGAAGAAGCCTCGCAGCGGAAACTGATTCACATCATCGTCGAACTGCATCGATGACCAGCGCGCCTGCACTCCGGCGAGCGAGCGATACGCGAGCTGCAGCGTGGCCTGATTGCGCGGCATTTGCGGCGTGCGCGCGCCGCTGGAGAGCGTCGCATCGGCAAGCTGATAGCCCGCAGTCGCCGACCAGCCGTGCTTCAACACCTGTGAGTAGTCGACCTCGACGCCGCGCGAGCGGCTGCTTCCAAAATTCTGGCGCTGACGCGTGATCAGCGTTGGCGACATCGAGAGCGTCACGTTCGCGATGGTGTTGGTGACGGTCATATCGAACAGCGTCACGCGAAGAGGGCCGGTTCGCGCGCCGATCTCGAATCCCGATAGTCGTTCGGGGCCGAGCGTGCTGTTCGCAAGCGTGAGGACGTTGCCGACGCGGAATGGGCGAAGCAGCTCGTTCAGCGTCGGCGCGCGAAATGCGCGGTAGGCGGAGGCTGTCAGCGCGAGCCGGTCAGTTGGTCGAAAAAGAAATGAAGCGCGCGGAGACCACGCCGAATCGCTGCGCCATGAATCGCGGCGTATGCCTGCCGTTACGTTTACGCGATTGCCGATGTCGGCAATCTCTTCGACAAAAACCGCGGCGGTGCGCTGATGGCCCTCCACGCGATTCGGCGGCTCCTCGTCCATCCCGCCCACCGCGCGCCCTTCTGCGCCGGCGATCAGCGCCTGCGAGCGGCCGATCGGATGCGTCCACTGCAGCGATCCGCCCGCGCTGTGTGAAGGCACGCGTTGATCGCTCGTCAATCGCTCCGATGCACGATTTGCCGTGATGGCAGAAAATGTTTGATGATAATTATTACTGTTTCCGTCGAGGCGAAGCGCCCACGCTCCCCGATTGAAGCCCAGTGCGATCTGACGAATGCGCGCGTCGTTGATCTGCAGCGGCGTGCCGTTGTTCCGCGATTCCGAATAGTGCGCGGCGCGCAGAAAAAATCCGCCGCGCCGCAACGTGCCATCGATCGCTGCGTGACGCGAGGTGACATTGCGATCGACGATGCCGCGTGATTCGGGAGCAACGATCACGTAGCCATCGGTCGTGAAAAAATCCGCGGCGACACTGCCGCTCCACTCGCCGCGAGTGAGCGGCAGAAAGAGCGAGGCGTCACCGGTCCGCTCCGACCCGCCTTCGATGTCGATAGCGAGGTCGTCTCTGCGTCGTATGAACTGCACGACGCCGCTCATCGCGCCGCTGCCGTACACGTCCGATGCGCCGCCGCGCAGCACTTCAATGCGCTCCAGCGACGCGCGCGGAATGCGGCCCCAGAAAATCCAGCCGCCGAACGGATCGTTGAGCGGAATGCCTTCGTCGAGCACGATCGCGCGCGATGCGCCGCTGCCGCCGACACCGCGCAGCGATGCACCCTGCGCGGTCGGATTTGCCGTCCGGCTGCCGCTGCGACGAAACAATGTGAATCCAGGGACTTGTCGCAACGTCTCGTCCACCGCGGGCGATGCGCTGATGGCGATCGTTTGCCGCGACAAGATCACCACGCTCGCGGGAGTGTCGGCGAGGCGCTCCGGAGTTCGCGTCGCCGTCACAGTAATCGAGTCAGAGGACTGAGGACTGAGGACTGAGGACTGAGATGAATCTTGCGTAAGAAACGCGAGTACCACAAAACCAAGCATCTTCAGTCCTTAGTCCTCAGTCCTTAGTCCTCAGTCCTCAGTCCTCAGTCCTCAGTCCTCAGTCCTGGGCGGGTCGGAGTGGGAGCAACGTCGACACTGCGAGACCTAGGAGAGCGAACGCCGCGCCCCATCCGAAGGCGCGCTGAATGCCGGCCGTCGTTGCCGCCTTGCGCATGGCCATCATCTCATTGCGAATCTGCGGCGGCAGCGAATTGAAAATCCCACTCTCGCCGAAGGCCAGTCCCGACGACTGGGCAACGAGCAGGCGCGAAATCGCTTGCTTCGACTGCGGCGTGATGTTCGGACTCTGCGCCAGGCCGGCGTTGAGCTGAACGAGAATCGTCGAGATCAGAATCGCCCCGATGACCGCCGCTCCGAGCGAGATTCCAACTTGCCGGAATGTGTTCAAGACGCCGGACGCCTCCCCCGCTTCACGAACGTTTACGGCGGAAAGCGTCAGATTGTTGATCTGCGACAGAACGAGGCCGAGACCGACGCCGTACAGCGCCAGTCCGGGGATGAGCCACGTGACCGTGATGTCGGTGCCGATCGAGAAGCGCAGAACGATGATGGCGACCGTATTGATCGCCAGTCCGATCTGCACCAGCCGCTTATGCGGAATCCGTTTGGTCATCGGAGCCGCTGACGGCGATACGATCAGCAGCGCGAGCGACATCGGCAAGAGCGTCAGGCCGGTGTGGAACGCATCGAGTCCCTTCACCGACTGCAAAAAAACCGGAAGCGAGAAGATGACGCCGTTCTGCGCGATCATCAGCACGCCGATCACACTCGCGCCTGAAACGAACTGCCGGTTTTGAAATAGCTGCATCGATACGATCGGCAGTCCGCCGCGCTGCTCGAGGCGATACTCCCAGAATGCGAACACCACCAGGATCGCCGTGCCGATCGCCAACGCGATCAGCGTGATCGAAATCGTGCCCGGCTGCCAGAACGGAAACGGTTTGCGCGCGCGGATCCAGCCATACGACTCAGATTCGATGATGCCGAACACCACGCAAAACAGGCCTGCGGAAGAAAGCAGCACGCCGATCCAGTCGATACTTTTCTCCCTCGGCCGCTCCGTGTCTTCGACCAGAAATGATCCGGCAAGCAGCACGGCGCAGACGAAGATGTTGATGCGGAAGCCCCAGCGCCAACTGTAATGCGTGGTGAAGAAGCCGCCGAGGATCGGGCCGATGGCGGAAGCGGCAGCGGCGACACCGCCCCAGATGCCGAACGCGATCGCCCGATCGTGCCCTCGATATTTCTGAACGAGCAGCGACGCGGTCGCGGGCATCATCAGCGCGGCTCCGATTCCCTCGATGATCGACTCGCCGAGAAGCAGCACCGGAAATGAATGGCTGATCGACGCGACGAATGCGCCGACGACGAAGATCACTGCGCCGCCCATGAACATCCGCTTGCGTCCAAAGAGATCACCCATGCGGCCACCGGTGACGGTCAGCGCGGCGAGCATCAACGAATACGCGGAGATCACCCACTGCAGCTTTTGGAGATTGGTGTGCAACTCTCGGATCAGCGTTGAGAGCGACACGTTGAGCAGCGTGGAGTCGATGATGATGATCGCCAGCGCGAGCGAGAGCACGCCGAGCGCGCCCCACTTGCGAAATCGACTCTCCTGATGTTTTGCGGCTGTGCGGGCCGACATCGGCGCGAGTTCGTTCAAGTTAGCTGCCACGTAGCGCCGGCTCTCCAGCCGGCGCGAACCGCCTGAGAGCCGGTTCTACGTGTGGCGTGCTTTGTGCTATAAAGTACTTCGTGTACGACGTGGCAGTCATCGGTGCCGGCCTCGCCGGCCTCTGCACCGCACGCCTTCTCGGCGAGCGCGGTTTGCGGGTACTGCTGATCGACCGCAAAGAATCGCTTGCCGCGCCGATTCAAACCACAGGAATCTTCGTGCGCAAGACGTGGGAAGACTTTCCCCTCCCACCCGAGCAGTTGGGCGCTCCGATTCGCGATGTGTTTCTCTACTCGCCTTCGCTGCGCCGGCTGCATCTGAAAGCGAATCACGATGAGTTCCGCATCGGGCGCATGGAGTGGATTTACGCGTCGATGCTCGACGCATGCGCGCGGGCGGGCGTGCGGTGGCTTCCGTCATCGCCGCTAATCGATTGCGAGCGCGGACGCGTAGTGCTCGCGCGGCGGAATGGTCGCGAGACGTTCAATGTCCGATTCATCGTCGGTGCTGACGGCGCGCGCTCGCTCGTCGCGCAGCAGCTCGGTCTCGATCGCAATTCGGAATTTCTCGTCGGGTTCGAGGAGATCGTTCGCGCGCCCGCAGGGCCGCCGGCGCTGCACTGTTTCATCGACCCTCGGCTCGCGCCCGGCTACATCGGCTGGATCGCCGCCGATGGTGAAACGGCGCACATCGGAGTAGCCGGATATCGAAATGGATTCGAGCCCGGCAAAGCGCTTGACGAGTTTCGAAGAAGAGTGAAGCACATCGCGAATGGCCACGCGATCGAACGGCGTGGTGGGCTCATTCCGGTCAATGGAGTGCTGAAGACGATTGCCAGCGGCAGCGGCCTGCTCGTCGGCGATGCGGCGGGTGCGGTGTCGCCGCTCACCGCGGGAGGTCTGGATGGTGCGATGCG
>QHVY01000288.1:9092-9680 GCA_003223695.1 Acidobacteriota bacterium | reverse complement strand
GGTCGGGCTCGATGTCGTGATCGAGATAGAACTGCAGCCGGTTGACTTCGGCCCGCAGCGAACGGGCCCACGTCTCATTGATCCTTCCTCGGCGCAGCGTCTCCTGATATCGGGCGACACGCTGCTGGATCTCGGCGCGCCAGTTTCGATGCGCGCGAAAACGCAGTTGCCGGTACTGCGCGTATGTGACCACGGCGAGAATGGCGAAGAGAATCCCCATCACCACTGCGAATCGTTTGCGGCGGATGATCTTCAGCGTCTCGTTTTGCACTAGCGCAGCGAACATGCAGCGGGCATGGTACGCCACTCAATTCCGCGAGTATTCGAGGATTTTATCGAAAAGTTGAGGGTTCTCGAGATTCGACTCGATTAGCTTGGCGGTATCGGTCGTTGCTTCCGGAATGTTTTTATCGCTGATTTGCCTCAGCGTCAGTCGCTTTCCTCCAGCGGAAAGGGCCCAGGCGAAATAAGCGCCTTCACATGAATCTCCGCAAAGAGAGCGGTAGCTCCGATGTCGGCAATCATCGATCGCGCGAGATTCTTTCGCGCGTTCCTGACGAGCCCCGCGTCGTGGGTGCGATCGCGCCA
>QHVY01000288.1:0-9062 GCA_003223695.1 Acidobacteriota bacterium | reverse complement strand
GGCGATCGTGGAGCTTGCTGGTGGAACCGGTTCACAAGACTGATCGCCGAAGCGGCCGCGCACAAGGCGATGATCGTCTCGATTGAAATCAATCCCACCTTTGCACAAATCCTCGCGTCACGCTTTTCGCGCGTGCAGGTGATCGCGCGGTGTGATCCACAAAGTTCTCGCTCCGGCGGAACGTTCGCCACCTTCGGTTATTCTCGGCCGTGTACGTGACGCCTGTGGTGTGGCGCAATATGCCGCCGGCGTTCGTCTATGCGTGCGAGCGATAGTCAGTCGACCGTTTCGCCGCCCGTCGCCTGCAGGAACATCTCTTCGAGACTCTCGACGTGCCGCTGCGCGTGAAACACTGCCACGCCATTCTCGGCGAGTGCAGCGACGAGCGGCGGCGCGTCATTCTCGTCCATCGAGATCCAAAGACGATCGGTATCGGCGCGGAACGCGAACCCTTTCGAGCGCACGATCTCCGACGCGCGCGCCACGTCACCGACGCGAAACTCCATCTCCCGGTGGCTGGAGATCAGATCCTTGACCGATCCTTCGCGGAGAAGCTGCCCTTTGTGAATGATCGCCACGCGATCGCACATCAGTTCAACTTCTCCCAGGAGGTGACTGGAGACGAAGACAGCCATTTGACGATCATGCGCGAGGTGTCTCAGTAGTTCGCGGATCTCACGGATGCCGGCGGGATCGAGACCATTCGCCGGTTCATCGAGGATCAGTAGTCGCGGGGTGCCTAACAAAGCCTGCGCGATGCCTAGCCGTTGCCGCATACCCAGCGAATACGTGCCCACACGCTGGTCGAGGCGATGCGCCAGTGCCACCAGCTCGGCGACGCGCTCGATTTCCTCGTTGCCGACGCCAAGCATTCGCGCGAAATGCTCGAGATTCTCCCGACCGGTCATGAATCGATAGAGGTCGGGGTTTTCGACAATGCAGCCGATGTTGCTCATCGCCTGCTCGAATTGGCGACGAATGTCGAAGCCGCAAATCGTGACGTTACCGTTCGTCGGTTTGATCAGACCGACGAGCATTCGGATCGTCGTCGTCTTTCCCGCGCCGTTAGGACCGAGGAAGCCGAAGACCTCGCCGGCATCGAGAGCGAAGGAAACGTTGTCGACGATGGTACGTTTGCCGATGACTTTCGTAAGATTGCTGGCGATGAGAACGGGTTTCATGCGTCGCTTTGTCTATTGGTACGTGCCGGTCGGTGCCGCGTTGATCTCGGCTGCCGTCTTCGCGCATGGATTCTACTCATTCGCCCGCGGCAACACAGGGACGGCGGTGAACGTCCCGTTCGGGCGCCGCGTTCCCGCCGCCTCCGCTCCGGTGGGCACCATCGCTCCCATCATCCTCGGCGACTCCCTCGCTCGCGGCACGGGCGACGAGACCGGACTGGGCATCGGCGGCCGCTTCGTCGACGATCTCCGTCAGCGGCACATCAAAACGGACAACATCGTGAACCTGGCGATCAACGGCGCGCGCACCGCAGATCTTCTGCAGCAGCTTCAGAGCCACAATGTGCGCGTCCTGCTCGCGCAATCGAATGTGATCATCGTCTCGATCGGCGGAAACGATCTCTGGGGCGACAACTGGCGCAACAGCGCGCCGCCCAATCCCGACCTGGTGATGGGCAGCGTGCTGGGGCAGATCGGACGCGCAATCGCTTCGATCCGCGATGCAAACCCACGCGCGCGCATTTTTCTCATCGGTCTCTACAATCCATTTGTGAGCGCGCCGATGGGCGGGATGCTCACGCCATTCATCAACGAGTGGAACGCGAAGCTCGTCGAGAAATTCGAGCGCGATCCGAACGTCGTCGTCGTGCAGACCGCGGATCTCTTCCAATGGCACGACCGGCTGTCGATGGATCGCTTTCATCCGGGCGATGAAGGTTACGCGCTGATCGCGCGCCGGATCGCCGATGCCTTCTGAAGACGCCGCTCGACGGCACATGGAATCACCACAGAGCACACAAAGACATCTCCGTGATCTCCGTCCTCTCTGTGGTGAACCGTCATCCGGACCGTCGTCACTGTGGCATTTATCGAAAACGCGAAGTAGGCTCTAGGGATGCAACTCGCAAAAGATTCCTGTGCTTGCGGGCATCCGATGGACAGTCACGACGGCGGCCGCGGCGGACCATGCGGGACATGTGCGTGTGCGGCGGGAAATCCGCCAAGCGCCTTCGAAGTCGGCGTGATCCATTCGCTGCACGACCTAACAGTCGCGGTGCTAAGACTCGCGCAGGCGAAGCAGGCTGGGAAAACGTAGAGCCGACTCTCAGTCGGCTGCGGCGCCGGATGGAGAGCCGGCGCCACGTTGCCTACTGCGCCACCGGTTTCTCGAACAGCTTCGCGTCGACGGCCGGGTTAATCTCGATCGTCGACATTTTTCCTGTTCCCGAGTTTGCGCCGCCGGTCACAGTGAACGCGACCGGCAGGTTGATGCCGTTCACATTTTTCCACTCTGTGTATTCGATGACCTGCTCGCCCATTCGGCCCTGCGAGACTTTTTTCAGCGGCTTTCCGCTCGTTGGATCGACGTACCATTTGAATGTCGATCCGTCGGCGTTCACCTCGAGAATCTGCGCATTATTCTCGGTTCCGACGATGTTGAATGTGTAGGCAGGATTGTCGGCGTTCTTGAGCACGTTGAGCATGTCCTGCTTACTCTCGCTGCGGATCGCCTGCCGCTGCGAGTCCGGCAGATCGCGTGGACCCGCCGGCGAGATCATGAACGCCCCGTCCGGCGTGGAGACCATCGTCATCTCACCCATCGGCGTTTTCAAGACCTGACGATGCGACTCTGGAAAGCGCGTGATGTTCTCGACTTCGACGTCCATCGGTCCCTGCGGCGTTTTGAGCGACATCGTGCCGACCTCTCGCACCGTCTGAACGTTGGCGATGGCCGTTTGTCCGCCGACGAAATTGCGGACTTTGTTGAGCAGCGCCCTTGCGTCCGTGCTGCTGCCTTTCGCCGGCGCCGCAGCGGCAGGTTGTCCGCCCGGCTCCGGAATGGTGATATCGATCGGCGTGACTCTGCCGTACGCAACGGTGAGCGGCTTCTCGAAATCTTTTTCATTGCCGACAACGAGAATCGCAAGTTGATCCGGATGTACGTACTTTTTCGCGACCCGCTCGACGTCTGAGGCGGTCACGTTCCGGATTCCTTCCTGAAATTTCTGGACGAAATCCGCGGGATACCCGTAGAACTCGAGCTGCTGGCGCTGATTGAGCACCTTCGCTTTCGAGTCCATGGTGAAGACGTATCGATTGAGGATCGATTCTTTTGCGTGCTGCAGCTCCTCGGTTGTGAACGGCTTGGTCTGCAGGTCAGCGATCTCCTGTTTCAGAAGATCGACCGATTGGATCGTCGTCTGACTCTTCGTACCCATGAAAGTATTAAAGAGCATCGGACGATCCCATCCGGAGCTGAGGCCCCCGCCTACGCCATAGGCGAGGCCGGCTTTCGAGCGGATTTCGTTCATCAGACGGCCGGAGAAGCCGCCGCTGAGAATCGTATTCATGACTTCGACGGCGTAGTAGTCGGGATCGCGGCGCAGCAGGGTCGCCGGATGGACAGCGGCGATGTTCGCCTGCGTCACGTCCTCTTTGCTGATGAAGTACACGCCCGGCTTGGCCTGCGCGTTGACCGGCGGCGGGGGAGGAGCACTCTCGCCGCGCGGCCAGGATTCAAACGTGGCGCGCAGCTTCTTCTCCATCGCCGCGCTGTCGAAATCACCGACGATGCCGAAGACGATGTTGTTGGGCTGAACGAAGCGATGATGAAACGCGATCAGATCCTCGTGCGTGATGTTGTTGAGGGTCGCGTATTCTGCTGTGCGGGCGTACGGTGAATCGGCGCCATAGCCGAGCTTCTGCGCCTCGCGCTGCAGAATCCCCTGCGGCTCGTCGTTGCGCCGGGCGATCTGCGTGCGCACCTGCGTCTTCGCCAGATCGATCTTGTCCTGACGGAACGCGGGCTTCTGCAAGAGCTCTACGAAGATTGGAAATACAAAGTCGAAGTCATTTTTGAGTACGTCGATCGTGACACGCGTAGCGTCTTCGCTGCCGGTTGTTTCCACGCGCGCGGCGCGCGACTCGAGGATATCGTCGAGCTGATCACCGGTGCGCGTCTCGGTGCCGCCGGTACGCCACGACCCGGCGAGGATCTGCACGAGTCCCGCTTTGTCGGCGGGCACATCGCGCGATCCGCCGCGAATCAGAGCCGAACCTCGAATCAACGGCAGCTCGTGGTCTTCCTGCAGGAAGATCACCATGCCATTCGAGAGGACGACGCGTTTCGGTTGCTCTACCGTGAAGCTGCGCAGCGGCGGCGTCTTGATGTTCTTGTAGTTGCTGACCTGACTGAAAGCGGCGGTGGCGATCGAGAGAAGTGCGAACGTAGCGCCGGCTCTCCAGCCGGCGCCCACCGGCTGAGAGCCGGTGCTACATTTCATCGGTTTCATTGCGTGCCTCCTTTCGGCGCCGTCGTCTGTGCGGGCGAGTTGTCGATGTAAGCGATCGTACGATTGTTGATCGTGAACGTTTTATTGGCCACGCGGCGCACGTCGGCTGCGGTCACCTTGTCGATACGATCGAGCTGGCGGAACAGCTCGCGCCAGTCGCCTTGCTCCGTCTGCGCCAGCGCGAGCTCCAGCGCCAGGCCGGCGACTGCAGCTCCTCGGGAGTGACATCTTCGTTTTTGAGCTTGTTCGTTTCCTCGGCGATTGCCGTAGTGATCTCCTGCGGCGTGTGGCCTGGTGTGGTGATGGCGAAGAATGTGAAAAGGTTTGGATACTTCACGCCGGGAAAACCGTTGAATCCCTGCGCCACGGCAGCGATCTTCTTGTCGCGCACCAGCGAGCGATAAAGATGCGATGTGCGGCCGACCGAGAGCAGCATTTCCATCACGTCGTAGGTCGGATCATCGGGATCGGTGATCGCCGGACGGTGATAGCCCTCGAGATACACAGGTTGACTCTTCTCATGAAGCACAACCAGGCGCTCGGCTTTCTGCGGCGGTTCGATCGTGCGCAGCGGCTCGGGCACCGGCGCTTTCGGCAGCCGGCCGAAATACTTCTCGATGATCGGCATCGTCTCGGACGGCTTCACGTCGCCAACGACCGCGACGACCATGTTCGACGGCACATAATATTTCTTGAAAAACGCAGCCGCATCGGTAGCGGAGAATGCTTTCAGATCGGACGGATAACCGACGGTCGGCTGGCGATAAGGATGCGCGGTGAACGCTGTCGCCAGAAACTCTTCGACGACGCGTCCGATCGGATTGCTCTCGGTGCGCATGCGCCTTTCCTCGGTCACCACATCGCGCTCTTTGTAGAACTCCCGGAAGACCGGATGCAGAAAACGCTCAGACTCGAGATACGCCCACAGCTCGAGACGATTTGATGGCAGCGAGTAGAAGTACACCGTCTCGTCGGAGCGCGTGAACGCGTTCATCCCGACGCCGCCGGCCTGATCGACGACCTTCGAGAATTCGTTCGGCACCACATATTTCTGTGCCTCATCCATCGCGTCTTTCCACGCCTTCTCGAGCTGCGCGACTTTTGCGTCGTCGCGGCCGATCGTTTTGCGGCGCTCGAGATCGTAGGCCGCGTACGTGTTCTCGACTTTCTGCAGGCCTGCCTTTTCCGCGTCGTAATTCGTGCTGCCTAACGTCTCCGAGCCTTTGAATGCCATGTGCTCGAACATGTGCGCCAGGCCGGTGATCCCCGGCACTTCCTGCGCATTGCCGACGTTGACGACCGTCGCGTACGAGAACACTGGCGCTTCCGGCCGCTCCACGATGATCACTGTTAGGCCGTTGTCGAGCTTGCGGACAGTCACGTGTTTCTCGAACGATACGAGATCCTGCGCCGATAAAGAGGCCGCAGTGAGCAGCAGTAAGCTAAGAATTTTTCGCATAGACCCTCCGGGTGAAATGGGCCTGCGTATTCTATGATTCGCCGATGCGAATTGCCGAATCCTTGATTGCTGAATTGGAACGTGAGGGAAAATCAACCGAGCGCATTCTCGAGCGGGTGCCCCAGGACAACGTCGACTGGCGGCCCCACGCGAAGTCGCGGACAATCGGCGAGCTGGCGTGGCACCTGGCCACTCTCCCGCGAATGGGCGTCGTGGGGCTGCGCGAAGGGAAGCGCGAAACGAGCGGCGCCCGGCCGCCGCAACGCGCCGGATCCGATTTTGTCGGCACCTTTCGTCAGAGTCTCGAGGAGCTGAAAACAGAGCTGAATGCAACATCGGACGAGGTGTTACTGAACGAAAAGTTCTCGTTCGTCCGCAATGGCGAGCCGGTCCTGTCGTTTCCAAAGCTCGGACTCATCCGCACGGTGATCCTCAATCACTCGATTCACCATCGCGGCCAGTTGAGCGTCTACCTCAGGCTTCTGGATGTGCCGGTGCCGGTGGTCTACGGCTCGACCGCTGACGAAGACGCGTTCGAAAGACGGTAATGGCAGAGATGTCATCCCGAGCGTAGCGAGGGACCGGTGTGGGTGTGCGGTACGAAGCACACGCCAACAGCCGCGTGCCGCCCATGCACACCGCTTCCTCGCTACGCTCGGAATGACACGCATGATTTCGGCACGCCGCAGGCGTGCCCTACACCTGCGTGTCGTAGGGCACGGCTGCGCCGTGCCGTCTTCGTGATCCGGATACACTACGCCGCCATGCGCATCATCGCCGGCGACATCGGCGGCACAAAGACGCTGCTCCGCTGCATCGACGAAGACAAAGTCGCCGTCGAACAGCGCTTCGTCAGCGCCTCGTACCCGACTTTCGATGCGCTCCTCGCCGAGTTTTTCGCTCGATGCCAGAAGCCGGTCGACGCCGCCTGCTTCGCCGTCGCCGGCCCGGTTCTCGAGAATCGGGCCGAGGTCACGAATCTCAAATGGGCGATCGAGGCAGACGAGCTCGCGGAAGTCTTCGGCATCCGCCAGATTTCGCTCATCAATGACTTCTACGCCATCGCCCTCGGTGTCCCACTTCTGGACGCGAGTGACCGGCTGTCATTGCACGAGGGCAAGCGCCGCCCACGCGAGCCGATCGCCATCATCGGCGCGGGCACTGGCCTCGGCCAAGCGAACGTGATCTGGAGCGGCGATCAATGGAACGTCGTGCCGTCGGAGGGTGGACATGCGGACTTTGCCCCGCAGGACCAAGTGCAGACACAGCTCTTTCTGACACTCCACGCGAAGTACAGACACGTGAGCTGGGAGCGCGTCTGCTCGGGAATGGGATTAGTCAACATATTTACCTTTTTAGGCGGAGCGAGGGATGCTGACCCCGCACAAGTTGCGTCGCTGGCCGATTCCGGCGATCCGGTCGCTGTAAAAACATTCAATATTTTCGTAGATATTTATGGTGCCGAGGCGGGGAATATGGCGCTGCGTGTGCTGGCGCGCGGCGGCGTGTACCTCGCCGGCGGCATCGCAGCGAAGAACACGAAGTTTTTCACCGACGGCCGCTTCGTCGATGCGTTCATGCGCAAGGGCCGATTCACCGAAATGCTGCGCGAGATGCCGATCGATCTGATCATCGATGAAAAAGTCGGTTTGCGCGGCGCGGCAGAAATGGCCAGGCGCATCGCTTCGTTGAAGCGCCCGCAATGGGACTGAGTGTCGGGATCGTCGGGCTGCCGAACGTCGGAAAATCCACAATCTTCAATGCGTTGACTGCCGCAGGGGCGCAGAATGCGAATTATCCGTTCTGCACGATCGAGCCGAACGTCGGCATCGTTCCGGTCGTCGATCGGCGTCTAGACAAGCTCGCGGAGCTCGCCGAGAGCAAGCAGAAGGTCTACACCGATGTGAGGGTCGTCGACATCGCCGGCCTCGTTCGCGGCGCATCTAAAGGAGAGGGACTGGGCAACCAATTTCTGGCGAACATCCGCGAGACCGACGCGATCCTCCACGTCGTCCGCTGCTTCGAAGACCCGAATGTCGTACACGTCGAACACACAATTGACCCCGCACGCGACATCGAAATCATCGAGACCGAGCTGTTGCTCGCCGACCTCGATACGCTCACGAAAAGAATCGATCGGGTGAGCAAAATGGCGCGCGTCGGCAACAAAGAAGCGCAGCAGGAGCTCGACGAATTCACGAGGGCCAAAGATGCCATCGACAAAGGAACGCCGCTGCGCGCCATCGGATTCACGTCCGATCTGAACCTCCTGACCACGAAGCCGGTCCTCTACGTCGCTAACGTCGCTGAATCCGACCTCGGCAAAGAGACTGAACACGTAAGAACAGTTCGCGCCATCGCGGCTGAAAAAAGTGGCGAGGTGATCGTGATCTGCGGCGAGCTCGAAGCGCAGATCGCGCAGCTTCCGGCCGAGGAGCGGCACGAGTTCCTCGAGCACATGGGCTTGCACGAATCAGGACTCGAGGCGCTGGTGCGCGCGGCGTACAAGCTGCTCGACCTGGAGACTTTTTTCACTGCCGGACCGAAAGAAGCGCACGCGTGGACGATTCATCGCGGGGCGACCGCTCCGCAGGCCGCCGGCCAAATTCACAGCGACTGGCGAGCAAGGTGCGCGCGCCGCTGGCAAAATGCGAAGTGAAGGAAAGGAGTACGTCGTTCAGGATGGCGATGTCATTCTGTTCCGCTTCAACGTCTGATGCGGTTTACCCTCAAGGTGCAGCGCGATGCACGGGCGCTCGTCATTCTGATTCGCCCCGCACGGCCAATGCTCGACGTTCTGATCGCCGAGGGGTTCGTAGTTTGTCCGTGCGACGTCGATGACTTCGACGAGGCGCTGCGGTACGCGCAGACGCACGTTGCGTTGCCGACGTTTCTCGTGGGCGGTGACTTTGCCGTGACCGTGGCCGAAAAGGTGCCGAATCTCCGCGGTGTGGTCGCCTGGAGCGCCACGGACGCGGTCATCGGCGCCGCGTCGCGGCTGGACGTGCCGTTGCTGCTGATCGGCGGTTCGGCCGCGATCGCGTCCGCTGCGCGCGACGCATCACGGCTGATTATCGAGAGCGACCACGAACGCGAAATGCTCCTCGCGGCCAGCGTCACCGCACGCTT
>QHVY01000287.1:697-8444 GCA_003223695.1 Acidobacteriota bacterium | reverse complement strand
AGGCTTCGCCGCTCTTCATTATCGTGACTGCGCCCACAATCTTTTCGCTGGGACTTGCCCCGGCCTTCACGCTGGCAAACGACATGATCCTGGCAGTCGCGCCACCGCAGAAGGCGGGAGCCGCGGCAGCCATCTCCGAGACAAGCTCCGAGCTGGGCGGTGCGCTCGGCATCGCCATCCTCGGAAGCATCGGTACGGCGGTGTACCGGAGCGCAATGGCGGGCGCGAGTGAGGCGGCGCGGTCGACGCTGGGCGGCGCGCTGGCTACGGCGCAGGCGCTGCCTGCCCCACTCGGCGGCGAGTTGATCGCCACTGCGCGCAACGCGTTCACTCACGGGTTGCAGGTGGCCGTCGTCGTCTGCGCGCGAGCATCGTCCGAAAGTCGCACTCCGCTCTCCCCTATCCGCATCAACCGTTCGCTGCACCACCGCCCGATTGTTTCGAGCTCTTTCAGAGCCGAGACTTTACGGCGTTATGAAAGCAACTCTTGCTGCTCTTTTTCTTCTCTTTTCTCTGCTTCAAGCATGTACGCGCGTCGTTGCGCAACCGGCCAGCGCGCCGCCGCCGCCGAAGATCAGCGTCGCCGAGGTGGTGTCGCGCGACATCACGGAATGGGATGAGTTCACGGGCCGGCTCGAGGCCGTGCACTCGGTGGCCATTCGTCCGCGCGTCTCGGGATTCGTCTCCGCCATCCGCTTCGATGAGGGAGCGATGGTGAAGAAGGGCGATCTGCTTTTCGAAATCGACGCGCGACCGTTCCAGGCGGAAGTCGATCGCCTGCGCGCAGAAGTGGAACGCGTGAAGGCGACCGTTCAGCGCGCCCAGAGTGAGCTCGAGCGCGCGAACAAGCTGTCATCGGAAGACGCGATGTCGCCCGAGGAGCGCGATCGCCGCGCGGCGTTCGCGAAAGAGTCCGCTGCGCAGGTGTCGGCTGTGGAAGCAGCCCTTCGCGAGGCGGAGCTCAATCTGGAGTTCACGCGCGTAACGTCGCCGATCGACGGCCGCGTCGGCCGGGCGATTGTCACCGTCGGCAACCTGGTCTCCAGCGGACCTGGTGAAGCGACGCTGCTCACGACGGTCGTATCGCTCGATCCGATTTATGCATCGTTCGATGCGGACGAGCAGACGTTCCAGCATTTCACGGCGCGTGCGAATGGACTTCCGGTCCGCATGGCACTGGCGAACGAAGAAACATTTGCTCGCGAGGGGCAGCTCGACTTTCTCGACAATCAGATCAATCCGGCCACCGGCACGATTCGCGGCCGAACCATCTTTCGCAATCGCGATTTGACGCTGACTCCAGGTTCATTCGTTCGGTTGCGTCTGCCCGGCAGCGCGGTGTATCGCGCATTGCTGATCCAGGATCGCGCAATCGGAACGGATCTCGACAAGCGATTCGTGTATGTCGCCGCCGGCGACGGCACGGTGGAGTACCGCGCCGTGCAGCTCGGCCCGATCATCGACGGACTTCGCGTGGTGCGCACCGGCCTCAAACCGGGAGAGCTCATCGTCATCAACGGACTGCAGCGCGTCCGGCCGGGCGTGCACATCGACCCGGTGAAGGAATCGATGGAAGGCAAATCGTGATGGCCTGCAGGAAGCAGCTTCGTGCCGCCCACCCACACCGATCCCTCGCTACGCTCGGGATGACATTATGAAACTGGCTCAATTTTTCATCACCCGCCCCATTTTCGCGGCGGTTCTCTCGCTGTTGATTCTCATCAGCGGCGGCATCGCGCTATTCAAACTGCCGGTCAGTGAGTACCCGAGCGTCGCGCCGCCGACCGTTGTCGTGCGCGCGGCGTATCCCGGCGCGAATCCGAAAGTGATCGCCGAAACCGTCGCCGGTCCGCTCGAGCAACAGCTCAACGGCATCGAGGGCATGCTCTACATGTTCTCGCAGTCGACGTCCGACGGCCGCATGACGCTGACCGTCACGTTCGCCGTCGGCACGGACCTCGACAACGCGCAGGTGCAGGTGCAGAACCGCGTCTCGCAGGCGTTGCCGAGGTTGCCGGCGGAAGTGCAGCGGATCGGGGTGACGACAGAGAAGGCCTCGCCCGACTTCATCATGGTCGTGCATCTGCTCTCGCCCGATTCGCGATACGACATGTTGTATCTCTCGAACTTCGCGCACCTGCGCGTGAAGGACGAGCTGGCGCGACTGCCCGGAGTGGGAAGCGCGCAAGTGTTCGGCGCGGGCGAGTACAGCATGCGCGTCTGGCTGGATCCGGACAAACTCGCAGCGCGACAACTCACAGCGACGGACGTCGTTCGCGCAATCCGCGAACAGAACCTTCAAGTCGCCGCCGGCGTCCTCGGCGCTCCGCCCTCGCCGAGCGATACGACGTTCCAACTGTCCATTAATGCGCAGGGGCGGCTGACGTCGGAAGAAGAGTTCGCGAATATCGTCGTTCGCTCGACGCCCGACGGCCAGGTCACGCGCGTCCGTGACGTCGGACGCGTGGAGATCGGCGCCGATCGCTACTCGATGCGCAGCCTGCTCGACAACAAAAATGCCGTCGCGATCGGCGTGTTTCAACGGCCCGGCACGAATGCGATTCAGGCATCGAACGATGTCCGCGCCACGATGGCCCGCCTGAAGAAGACGTTCCCGGCCGGCGTCGACTACGCGATCGTCTACGACCCCACGATCTTCGTGCGGCATTCGATCGCCGAAGTGGTGCAGACGCTGTTCATCGCCATTCTTCTCGTGGTGATCGTGGTGATGGTGTTCCTGCAGACTTGGCGCGCATCGATCATCCCGCTCGTCGCCGTACCGGTCTCGCTGATCGGCACGTTTGCGGTGATGTTGATGCTCGGCTTTTCGCTGAACACGCTTTCGCTGTTCGGCCTTGTGCTCGCGATCGGCATCGTCGTCGATGACGCGATCGTCGTCGTGGAGAACGTTGAACGTCACATCGAGCTCGGCGCAGAGCCGCTCGAGGCAACGCGAGAAGCGATGAAGGAAGTTTCCGGACCGATCATTGCCATCGCGCTCGTGCTCTGCGCCGTTTTTATCCCCACGGCATTCATCAGCGGACTGACCGGGCAGTTCTACCGGCAGTTCGCGCTGACGATCGCAATCTCGACGGTCATCTCCGCCTTCAACTCTCTCACCTTGAGCCCCGCACTCGCTTCCCGCCTTCTACTTCCCCACGGCGCGCCGCGCGACCGTCTGCAGCGCGCCGCCGATCGTCTTTTCGGCTGGTTCTTCCGGCTCTTCAATCGCGGCTTCGCGTCGATGTCGCGCGGTTACTCGAACGGAGTCGCTCGCGTATTGCGCGTCTCCGCCGCCGCGCTCATCGTCTACCTCGGTCTCGTCGGTCTCGCCGCTCTCGGACTCATAAAAGTTCCGCGCGGATTCGTTCCGATGCAGGACAAGTCGTACCTCGTCGCCTTCGCTCAGCTTCCTGACGCCGCGACGCTCGATCGAACCGAAGCAGTCATCCGGAAGATGTCGGATATCGCACGGCATCAGCCGGGCGTTGAAAGCGCGGTCGCTTTTCCTGGCCTCTCCGTCAACGGATTCGTCAACGCGTCGAATGTCGGAATCGTCTTCGTCACCCTGAAACCGGAGGACGAGCGAAAAGGTAAGAACCTGAGCGCTGGAGCGATCGTGCAGGCGCTCAACATTAAATATAGTGGCATCCAGGAGGCCTTTGTCGCCATCTTCCCTCCCCCATCGGTGCAGGGGTTGGGAACCGTCGGCGGATTCAAGCTTTTCGTCGAAGACCGCAGCGGCGCAGGCTTCGAAGAGCTCTACGCCGAAGTTCAGAACGCGATGAATGACGGACGCAAGCGCCCCGAGCTCGCCGGCCTCTTCTCCAGCTTTCAGGTCAGCGTTCCGCAGATCGATGCGAATGTCGATCGCGAGCGCACGAAGTCGTACGGCGTCAGCCTCACCGATGTCTTCGACACGCTGCAGGTTTATCTCGGTTCACTGTATGTGAACGATTTCAATCGATTCGGTCGCACTTACCAAGTCAACGTTCAGGCCGAGTCGAAGTTCAGAAATCAGCCCGAGCAGATCCGAAGACTCTACACGCGGAATGCGCAGGGCAACATGGTGCCGCTCGGATCGATGGTGTCCGTGAAGAGCGGATACGGACCCGAGCAGGTCATGCACTACAACGGCTTCCCGGCCGCGGAAATCAACGGCGCCGCCGCGCCCGGATACAGCTCGGGGCAGGCGCAGAACGCGATCGCCGAAGTGCTGCGACAGAAATTGCCGAGCGGCATGTCGTTCGAGTGGACTGAGCTCGCCTATCAGGAAATTCTCTCCGGCAACACGATGGTGCTGGTCTTCCCGCTGTGCGTGCTGCTGGTGTATGTCGTCCTCGCCGCGCTGTACGAGAGCTGGTCACTGCCGCTGTCGGTCATCCTCAATGTGCCGATGGTCATCCTGTCGGCGATCGCCGGCGTCTGGGTGACAGGCGGCGACAACAACGTCTTCACCCAGATCAGTTTTCTGGTCTTGTCGGGACTGGCGTGTAAGAACGCGATCTTGATCGTCGAGTTCGCAAAATATCGTGAGGAGAGCGGCGACGATCGCATCACGGCGATTCTGGAGGCGTGCCGCGTGCGACTTCGTCCGGTGCTGATGACCTCCGCGGCGTTCATCATGGGAGTGCTGCCGCTCGTGTTCGCGTCCGGCGCAGGATTCGAGATCCGTCGCGCGATGGGCATCGCCGTTTTCGCCGGAATGCTCGGAGTCACGTCATTTGGTCTGTTCCTCACGCCGCTGTTCTTCACGTTCATTGGCAATCTGCTCGAGCGATTGAAGCCGCGCAAACTTGCGATCCTCGCCCGCAGTCGCCAGGCGTCTCGCCCGGCGACAAAAATGCGTGGTGGCACCAATTCGAAGATCCGGTTCTCGATCAGCTCGAGGCGGAGGCACGCGATGCAAATCACGACGTGCGCATCGCCGTCGCGCGCTACGACCAGGCGCGCGCCGTTTTCAGCGATGTCTCTCTTGACCGCTACCCGATCGTCACCGCCGACGCCGCCCTCGACAAGCGTCGGCAAGTGATCCCCGGCTTCACTGACAAGCCGGTCGAGATCTCGACGTATCGCGCTGGATTCGACGCTTTTTGGGAGCTGGATTTCTTCGGCCGAGTGCGCTCGTCTGTTCGCGCAGCGAGAGCAAACGCCGAAAGCTACTCGGCTTCGCTCGAAGACGTCCGCGTGATCGTCGCCGCGGAAGTGGCGCGCAACTATTTCGAGCTGCGCGGATGGCAGCAACGCCTCGCGGTGGTGGGGCGGAGTCTGGATAATCAACGCGAGACTCTGCGGCTGACACGAGTAAGGCGCGAGGCGGGAATCGGCGAGGAGTTCGATGTCGCCAGTGCATCGGCACGAGTGGCGGCGATCGAAGCGAGCCTCCCGCCGATTCGAGCGGCGATCGCCGAGCGCGAGAATCATATCGCCGTCCTCACCGGCCGCCGCCCGCGCGAATTGGACGTCGCTCTGTCGCCGCGGCCTTATTCGCCGCTAGCGAAAGAGCTGCCGTTAGGCGATCGGGAGACCATCCTGCGAAATCGTCCCGACATCCGCGCTGCCGAGCGTCAACTGGCGGCTGCAGCGGCGCGTGAGGGAGTGGCCCGAGCGGATCTCTTCCCTCACATCACCATTACAGGTTTTCTCGGCTTCATCGCCGGGCGCGGCAACTTGTTCGGCGAGTCGGACTCTCACGCATGGGCGGTGACGCCCGCGTTGTCATGGTCTGCATTCGACATTGGCAGCGCACGCGCGCGGCTGCGCGGCGCGAAAGCCGGCACTCGTGAGGCAGAAGCGTTTTACGAGCAGATCTTCCTTCGCGCTCTCGAAGAAACAGAGAACGCATTCGTCAACTACAGCGAGCAGCAGCAGCGCCTGATCAAACTGAACGATCAGGCGCGAGAGAGCACTCGCGCGTCTTCGATCGCCCGGGCGCGTTACCGCGAAGGTGCCGCAGATTTTCTGGCACTGCTCGATGCCGAACGCACGCAATTGCAGGCTGAGGATGCGGTAGCGCAGGCGGAGTCGGAAGTGTTCACCAGCGTGGTCGGCGTCTACAAAGCGCTCGGTGGAATTCAAATGGAGGTTTCACAATGACTGAACGACTGAAAAACAAAATTGCTTTGATCACCGGCGGAACGACCGGAATCGGCCTCGCCACTGCCAAGCGTTTCGCAGCCGAAGGGGCGCAGGTGATCGTGACGGGACACAATCCCGACACGCTCGAAGCCGCGCATCAGCAACTGAATGGAAGTGTGAAGGTGGTGGAATCCGACGCCGCGGATGAACGCTCTTCCTGAACGCGGGCATCGCTCGATTTGCTCCCCTCGCGGACGCGATGCTTTCTGACTTCGATGCTATGTGGAACGTCAATGTTCGCGGGCTCTGGCTGGCCCTGAAGTATGCGTTGCCTCTGCTTTCCGACGGCGGCGCCGTGATCGTCAATTCTTCGGTCGCGAATAGCAAAGGAGTTGAAGGCACTTCCGCATACTCTGCGACGAAGGCCGCCGTGCGCTCGCTCGTCCGCACTGCCGCCCAGGAGCTGGCCGGCCGCAATGTTCGCGTCAATGCCATCAGCCCCGGACCGATTGAGACGCCGATTTTTGGAAAGCTCGGCGTCCCGCTGGACGCCTTTCGCAGCAACGCGATCTCGCGCATTCCCCTCGGGCGAATCGGGTCCCCTGATGAAGTCGCAAGCGCTGCCGCATTTCTGGCATCAACCGATGCGTCATTCATCACCGGCGCAGAGCTCGCCGTCGATGGCGGAATGGCACAGGTGTGATCATGGATTCGAAATTGAAACTGCTGGTGCTCGATCATCAGTCCCACTCAGACGAACGTCACGATCATCCGGAGGGACTCTTCGTCGCGCGCGGAGAGATCAACCTGGTCGTTGACGGAACAGCGATCGCCATTAAGAAAGGTGGAATGTTCGTCGTGCCCGCGGGCGCGCTGCACAGCGTTGAATCTGAAAGCAGCGGCACAGTGGTCATCTTCGATTGAGAGGGGAAACGTAGCGCCGGCTCTTAGCCGGCGCCAAGCCGACTAAGAGTCGGCTCTACGTTTTGTAGAGAACTGGGGGACGGTCATGATCGTACTTGGACTTCTCGCCTCGGCATTACTCGTCTTCGTCATTCTCAGCGGCCGTGAGGAGGAGCGGCGATGAGCGCCCTCTCAGACCAGACCTTGCAGCACATGAGCGTTTCCTCTCGCCCATTCCTGTGGACCACACTGATGATCTGCGGCGATATGACGAAGATCGGCATGCCGATGCGAACCGCTTCGTTACGGTCATCCACTGACGGATAGGGCGAAACGACCGGATGCGTGTGCGCGAGAGCGACCACTCCAACTGGAATGGGTCCGCTCCAGTGCGCCGCTTTGAATTGGTGCGTTGCCGGCCAATCGAGGCACCGGAACTCTCCATCCGCATTCATAAAGACAAATGCCGCGCGCTCGACTGGCGCGAAGCCGAATCCTGCCTCCCTCAATAGATGTGCGAAGCAGGCGAGCACCGAACGATCGTGAAGAACGTCCTCACTGCTCGAGATCCGTTGGTCAGCCTGGAGCGGGAAATTCGTGACCAGGCAGAGCGCGGTCAACAGGAGTGCTCTGATGGCGTTTTTCGTCGTCGAGTTGCGCATGAAGGCAACGTGCAATCAGAGCGGCGACGAACCTTGACCAGACAATGACCGTCATCTGACGGTCAGGATTTCGTTTGCAGCCGGTCAGGGCTTTGCGCGCGATG
>QHVY01000287.1:0-642 GCA_003223695.1 Acidobacteriota bacterium | reverse complement strand
AGGATTTCATCGCCGTCTCGCAGATCGCAAGGACCTTCGATTCGCTCACCTCTTACCAATGTTCCATTCATGCTTCCCAGGTCCTCAATTGTGGCGCCGCTGGAGGATACGACGATGCGTGCGTGGTGCCGCGAAACCTCATCCGATCGAATGCGCACCGCCGCGTCGCCGGCCCTGCCGATGATGTTCTCGCCCGGCGGAAGGATGAAATCCTGAAGACCATAGATGACGTGATACACCGCGGTTTTCGTGGTCCGCTCCGGTTTTTCCTCGGCCACCTCGGCGACGAATTTGTAGCCTCTTCGTGGCACCGTTGCGATGTAGCTTGGCTCGTGCGGGTCGTCGTCGAGCGCTTCACGCAGCGCGGCAACCGCCTGACTCAGACTGGCATCGGTCACATGCGCTTCCGGCCAGATTGAATCGAGAAGCTCCTGGCGGCTGACGAGACGACCGTGATTGGCGATGAGGAACGAGAGAAGGGCGAACACTTTCGGCTCGAGGGGCATGGCGGTTTTGTTGCGCAGCAGTTCGCCGCTGTGAAGGTCGAGTCGAAACGGCCCAAAGAGGTAGCGCCCGGGCATTCCTGAGAGATTCTATTCGCGTCCGATTCACGCCGGTTTCGGTTATTGCGATATTCTCTCG
>QHVY01000286.1 GCA_003223695.1 Acidobacteriota bacterium | reverse complement strand
CCGAAAGAAAACCTGCTGTGGAAGGAAGGGCAGGGACTCAAGCTCGCGCTGATCACGCTGAATACCGGCCGCCTGACAATTCCCGCCGGATGTGCCGCGGGCGGGCGGCGGATGCTGGAGATCGCGCATGAATGGGCGAACGAGCGCGTGCAGTGGGGCGCGCCGATCGGCAAGCACGAAGCGGTCGCGGCAAAGATCGCGTGGATGGCATCGCACACCTTTGCGATGGAAGCGATCGTGTGGCTGACGTCGGGTCTGTCCGATCGGGGCGATGTCGATCTGCGCCTCGAAGCGGCGATGGCGAAACTGTTCAACACCGAAACCGCGTGGCAATGTGCCGATCACCTCGTTCAAATCCGTGGCGGTCGCGGATACGAAACGGCAGAGTCACTGCGCGGACGCGGCGAGAAGGGTTATCCAGTCGAACGCATCCTGCGCGACATGCGCATCAATCGCATCTTTGAAGGCACCAGCGAAATTCAACATCTCTTCATCGCGCGCGAGGCGGTCGATCCACACATGAAGCGCGGCTACAAAATCCTGCAGCCGGAGACGCCGGCGAAGGAGAAACTGGCCGCGGCGGCGAAAGCGGGTGCGCATTACGCCGCCTGGTATCCGTCGCGATATGTAGGCTGGTCGCGTTTTCCGAAGTTCGGGGATTTCGGAACTCTGTCGGGGCACATGGGCTTTATCGAGCGCACCGCGCGGCATCTTTCGCGATCGATCTTTCACTCGATGATGCGCTATCAAGCCAAACTCGAGCGCAAGCAGATGGTGCTGTTCCGCATCGTCGACATCGGAACGGATCTGTTCGCGATGGCGGCGTCGATCAGCTACGCGACGATGCTCGCGAGGAAAGGGCAGAAGAACGCGGTCGATCTCGCGGATGTGTTTTGCCGCGAAGCGCGCATGCGCATCGAGGCGAACTTCAGCAACCTCTTCACCGATCACGATGACGCCGCGTACCGCCTCGTTCTGAAACTGCTCAAAGGCGAATACGACTGGTTCAAAGGGATGCTGGTCCAGCCGGTTGTGCCAACCGCAGAGCAGGTCGAAGAGGCGATGGCGAAGCTGGCGTAATTCGTTGAGCTTAACTACAAATAACTCTTGACGCGTTGCGGCGGTGAACGGCGGCGGCAATTCGGCGTACTCGAAGATCGCTACGGCGAAGACACCGAAATGATCATGAGGTCTCACCACAGAGAGCACAGAGACGTCTCGTGCTCTCTGTGGTGATAAACGGGTTCAAAACCCTCGTATCTTCTCCGCGTCGTCGTGTGTTTCGCTGCCTTCGTAATTTTTGAGGCACTGTCCGCAGAGAAATTCGACTCGGCTGCCGGGGGCGATCACCCAGCCGTCTCGACGGACGACCTCCACGAAACACGCTCCGCAGTCGCGACAGCGGACCTGGGCCTGCCCTTCCACGCTATCGCTCTCCCGCAGCGGGAAATACTGGCCAGATGTCGATGGGAATGTCTTTCAGCGTTGCGTCGACTGCGCGCATCTCCGCCGTTTCGACGCCGTACTTTTGCAGCAAAGCGTTCGCGCGATTGAAATCGCCGGTCGCTTCGATTGTCAGCAGCTCGGTCGCGAGGTCGCGGATCGCGTCGTGCATCTTTACGAAGTCGACAGTGAAACGGACTGCCGAGGACGGCGGTCCTCCACCGGGCGAGATCGCGCCGCGCTCACGCAGCCAATTCCATTGCACTGCAGTCCCTCGACCGTGCGCCTCGCCGATTCCGAATCGGGTGGAGCGGAACATCAAGCCTGCGTACGTCGTGAAGAGCTGCCGTTCGTTGAAGCTGGTGACCAATCCGTGCTGTTGCGCGTAGAGCAGATTCCAGACGCCGAGGACGTCGGCTTTGCATTCTTCGATGGTGGAGTAGAGATTCTTCAGCGGAATCCGCACTTCGACGCGCTCGCCGTTCGGTTGGGTGATGTATCCCGGTCCGAGGCCGTGAGAGAGCTCGTGGAAGAGGACGTGATTGAAGAATGCGTCGAAAGTCAACATATTGACTAACGATGGATCGAGCACCCGCAACGCGATCGGCTGCCCGCTCTGGCGGTATTTGGCATCCATCACATTCTTGAGCAGGACTTTTTTCGATCCCTTTTTCTCGCGCACGAATTCGTCGTTCGGCAGATTGAACGCGGCTGTCTGCACGCCGCGGCGTGCATCGCCGGCTGTGTAGATCTCCTGCACGACACGAATCGGCGACTCGGTCCCACGATTGAGGTTCTTGTACTGCTCGGGCTCGGGGAGATTCCGCTCCATGTCGGGAAGCGCGTGCGCGTACGCAGCGAGCTTCGCGGTTTCCGGCGCATCCACGACGGTCACGAACGATTCGAACGACGCTTTGTAGTTGAAAAGATTGTCTTCGTAGACCTCATACGGTCCGATCACCACCTCGATCGGACCGTTGAGATCCATCCAGGCCACATCGCTGTCGCGATAATTGTCGGAGAGGAACGCGTCTGCGCGCTTGTTGAGAAAACTTCGCAGCGATTCGTTTGTCGTCAGTGCCGCTGCCTCGCGGAGACGCACCGCAGCGGGATCGAGAAAATCTTTGTAGAACGCGGAGTACGGGATGCCGACGAGATCGACGCCGTCGCGCCGGACGATCGTGAACAATCCCTGCAGCTCGTCCTTCTTCGCCGGATGCGCGGCGACGTAACGCTCGAAGTCATCTTTCGTCAGATCTTCCGGATAGAACGCCGCACCCGCCGGCTTCTTTTTCGTGCCGACGAAGGGTTCATCGTCCTTCAGCCGGTCCCACGGGCCTTTGTTCATGACGAAGTAGTCATACGCGGCGGACGGCTTCGGCATGCGGTCGCGCAGCGCCGGATTCTCCTCGGATACCTGGCGCCAGAAGACCTCGTCAATCTGCTTCGAGGCCTCTATCAGTTTTGCTATGACCTGGCGCCCGTTGTCGTTCAGAAGCGAATGGTCGTAATCGATGACCGTGCGCGGAAGTTGTGCGGTGCGCCGAGCGACGTCGGGAGCGATGATGTATTCGTGACCGGTTCCAATCGTCATTGTCGGCGGCGGCGCGGCAGTTTGACACGCGGCCGCGAGCACCGCGGCCAGCAGAGCGGTGCGTTTCATACGAGGCGCATTGTATTATCGTCGCCGGGAATCTCATGATCATCGAGTGCACGAACTGCCACGCGCGGTATCAGTACAACGAGGATCGTTTCGAGCGAAAGCCCTCGAAAAAAATCAAATGCGCAAAGTGCAGCACTGTGTTCGAGATCCACAATCCCGCATTCGCTGCAAACCCCGTCGCGCAGGAACGGCAGCCGGTCGCCGGCGATATGACGTTCTCGAGGCGGGAGGAGGCGAAGCCGGCGTCCGTCGAGACGGAAGCTGAGCCCGAAGATCGGAAAACAGGCAAAGTCACTTCGCCGCAGATGCCCACCGGCAAGCGGCTGTCATTGGCTGTGATCAACGGTCCCGACGCGGGAACCGTATTTCGAATCGAGAAACCAAGGGTCACGATTGGACGAACGGGCTCCGATATCGCGCTCAACGACAGCGAGATCTCGCGCGCGCACGCGGCGGTGGAAATTCGCGACACGACGTATCTGGTCGAGGATCTCAAATCGACGAACGGAACGCTCATCGATGGCCAGAGGATCAACGGCCCGACGGAACTTCAGAACCAGTCGGAGTTTCAGGTGGGCGGGAGTACGTTGATGTTGATTGTGACTGAAGACGTGTAATCAGTTGTCAGTTGTCAGTTCTCGGTTGTCCCCACCCTTGCCGACAACCGACAACCGACAACCGACAACCGATTGAACGAGCTCGCGACCCTCTATCGCTATCGTCAACTGATCGCCGCCCTGACCGTGCGCGACCTCAAAGCGCGCTACCGCGGCTCGATCCTCGGATTTTTCTGGTCGCTCGCCAATCCGCTTCTTCTCCTTGGCGTTTACACACTCGTGTTCACGATCTTTTTTCCGCAGCAGGTCGTGAAGAACTATCCGCTCTTTCTATTCGCCGGCATTTTGCCGTGGACATTTTTCTCAGCCGCCGTTCTCGAATCGACGAACTCGATCTCTGGAAACGCAGGGCTGATCAAGAAAGTGATGTTTCCGGCCGAGTCGTTGCCGCTGGTCGTGGTGTTCTCGCATCTGGTGCATTTCGCGCTGGCGCTGCCGGTCCTCTTCGCGGCGATGATCATCTACGCCGTCCTTGGCCTGGCGACCATTCCGATGACTGCGCTGCTCGTGCCGTTTCTCATGATTCTGCAGACGATCTTGGTCGCCGGAATTGTCATGTGCGTTTCCTCGGCGTCCGTGCTGCTGCGCGACCTGCGTGACATCATCGCCAACCTGATGCAGCTCGGATTCTTCGTCACGCCGATCATTTATCTGATCGATAACGTGCCGTCGCGATTTCTCCGAGCGTTGTTGCGATTGAATCCAATGACACCGTTTGTCGTCTCGTATCAGGACGTTTTGTTCTTCGGGCATTTACCGGGATTAGCGGACACACTGCTGATGATCGCCTATGCGCTGGCGTCGATGCTTCTCGGCATTGTGGTCTTCGATCGTTTGCGCGACACGCTCGCGGAGGCGATTTGAGTTACGCCATCGCGCTCGAGCGCGTCTCGAAGAGCTACCGGCTATGGGGACGCGGATCGCAGTTTGCCACGCTGAAAAGCGCGCTGCTCAAACGCGATCTGAAGCTGATGCCGGAATCGAGCGTCCTTGCATTGAGAAGTGTTTCGTTTGTCGTCGACCGCGGAGAAGCATTTGGAATCATCGGCCGCAATGGATCGGGAAAGTCGACGCTGCTGAAAATCATCTCCGGCATTCTCAAGCCGAGTAGCGGCATCGTCCGGGTGAACGGCCGCGTTGCCGCGCTGATCGAGCTCGGCGCCGGCTTTCACCCTGAGATCACCGGCCGCGAGAACATCGTCATCAACGGCATCATGCTCGGCCTGTCGCGCAAGGAGATCGACAGCCGCTTCGATCGCATTGTCGACTTTTCCGGAATCGGCGAATTCATCGACCAGCCGGTGAAGACGTACTCGTCGGGCATGTACGTCCGCCTCGGCTTTGCCGTGGCGGTGCATGTCGATCCCGAGATCCTTCTCATCGACGAAGTGCTCGCGGTCGGCGACGAGGAGTTCTCGCAAAAGTGCATCGCGAAAATTCAGGAGATGAAATACCGCGGCGTGACACTGCTCTTCGTCACGCATCAACTCGATCAGGTGCGCAATCTGTGCGATCGCGCGCTGTGGCTCGATCACGGCGCGGCGTCAGCGATCGGCGATCCTGCACGGGTTGTCGATGACTATCTGCAGGCGGTCAGTGGAGGACAGCCGCCCCCGGCTGTCCAGGACAGCGGAGGGCCGCTGTCCTCCACACCAAAAGATGAGGAAGAGCGTTGGGGCTCGGGCGAAGTGGTCTTGAAACGCGTGGCGCTTATTGACGACAAAGGCCGCGAACTCGTGGCCCTCGGTGCGGGTAGCGCGGTGAGCATCGAAATGGACGTCGAAGTACGAGTGCCGCAGGACGATTTCGTATTCGGCGTCGGCATCTACCACGCGGACGGAACGTGCGTCTATGGCACGAACACCGATCTCGAAGGCCTGATGCCGCAGCGGCTCGATGGCAATGGGCGGGTGCGATTCGCGATGCCATCGTTGGAGCTCGTCGCAGGAACGTATCGCATCGATGCCGCCGTCCACACGCGCAACGGCCGCGCGTTCGATTACCGACGCGGCGTCATGCGCTTCGTCGTCGGCTCACGCGTGCATGACATCGGTGTTTATCGCCCGCGCCATCAGTGGAAATTCGAAGGCGGCATCGAGTTTCGCGAAATCGACAACCTTCAGCGCAACGTACCGGCCCCAGTTGTTGAAGCCTTGCAGAGCACGGACAAACGAAAGAAATAGTGCCCAGTGCCCAGTGCCCAGTGCCCAGTGCCCAGCGCCCAGTGCCCAGTGCCCAGTGCCCAGCGCCCAGTGCTACGTTCGTGGCGGGCGTGACTGGGCACTGGGCACTGGGGACTGGGCACCGTTCTTCATCCACGGCAGTTCCCACCGCTCCTGCTCTTCATCGAGTTTTGGCAGCGGAA
>QHVY01000285.1:4257-10542 GCA_003223695.1 Acidobacteriota bacterium | reverse complement strand
TTATTGCCAGGGGTGATCCAAATCACAGTTATTGGCACGAGTCGAGAACGCCTTTACGTCCGCGATGAGTTACTCACGCGCGTTTTACGTCCGCTTCCGCTGCGATACGGCGGGCTGCGCATGCGACGTCGAAGTTCGCGTGCGTGGCTGCGTGACGGACGATGGCGGCCGTTTCTACGAGTATGCGACCTCCATCTGTCCGCGATGCGGCCACAAACTCTTTCGAAGCCATCAGCTCCTCGGCGAAGCCGAGCGAGCGAAGGAGCGGTGATTGTCATGACAGAACGATGCAAATGTGGCCACGAGAAATCGCGGCACGAGTTGGGCAGCGGCCGATGCGGCTACGGAATCGGGATGTCGGCAGACAGCGGCCTGGCGCCGTGCAACTGCCAGGCGTTTCGTCCCGCTGAGAAGCCGAAGCAGAAATAACGATATTCTTCTGATGTGAATCCCATCGTGTTCGGCGTCATCGCCGGAATCATTTTTGGCGCTGCCGATGTCGCTCTGATGATTCCCATGCCCCATCCGAATAAAGGCGTGGCCATGCTCGGGGCGTTCTTCAGCCGATTTGCGATCGGCTTCCTGATCGGCGTGACGCGTATGCCCGTTCCCGGCTGGCTTCGCGGAATCATCGTCGGTCTGCTGATCAGCATCCCGGACGCGATCATGACCAAGGCCTACGGGCCGATTCTGGCGACGGGTGTGATCGGCGGAGCGATCATCGGCGCGCTCGCGCCGCGCTAAGCACATCCCAACTGTTATAATGCGCGCGGTTCTGAGGTAATTTTTGCCGATGGACACAAACGACTCGATAACAGTCGAGATCTTTGGACAAACATATAACGTTCGTGGAGAAGGAGACCCGAACTATTTAACGGAGCTTGCGCGGTTTGTAGACACCAGGATGCGGGAAGTCGCGGCGCAGGTCGCGACTGTTGACCCGGTCAAGATCGCAATCCTGGCGGCTTTGAACATCGCCGATGAGTTTTCTCGTTATCGAAAGCAACGCGACGAGAAAACGGAGGAGTTATCACAGCGGCTCAGCCGGGCAATCAGTTGAGCCATTTGGATTGAACAAAGCTTTCGGAGTCCCTGCAGGGTGCGTGATGAGTCAATCTAACGCTTGAACCGTATTTCTTACTTGGGTGCTCGCGTCTCCAACGCCGCGTGCACGCCTTCGTCCCGCTCCGCGGGATATAGAAGGTAGCCAAAACGGCACGAGTAGAGCGCCCCCCTGTTTTTTACGGGTTCAAGTAAGAATTCTCACACGGCTCAGGCGGGGTTCTCCGAATTTACTCCTCCAACTGCGCGAGCCTCCCGACAGGGGGAGGTGCAGTTGTGAATATCACAGACATAGTCGTTGTCGTCGCCGGTGCACTGATCGGTGCGGTCATTCTGGCCGCGCTCTGGCGCATCGTGTATCGCAAAAGGGGTGAAGCCCAGCTCGCAGAGGCGCGCAAGAACGCCGATCGCATCATCGAGGACGCGCGCAAAGCTGCCGAAGCAAAAGTGAAGGAAGCGGACCTCGAGGCGAAAGAGAAGCTGCTGCAGATGCGCAGCGACTTCGATCGCCAGGCGCAGCAGCGCCGCGAAGAGATGAAAAACTCCGAGCGCCGCCTGCAGCAGAAAGAGGAAAACCTCGACCGCAAGACGCAGCAGATCGACGCGCGAATGTCCGAAGTGGAAAAACGCGATCGGGCGATCGGCGATCGAGAGAAAAACGTCGAGAGACGCGAGTCCGAATTGGACGCGGTGATCGACGAGCAGCGGCGCAAACTCGAGCAGATCTCCGGCCTGACCGTCGAGCAGGCAAAGCAGGAGCTCATTCGCGGGATCGAAAACGAAGCGAAGCTCGAGGCCGCAAACATCATCAAGAGGATCGAGACCGAGGCGATGGAGCTTGGCAATCAGAAAGCGCGAAAGATCCTCGGCATGGCCATGCAGCGGATGGCCTCCGACTACGTCGCGGAAAACACGGTTTCGGTCGTCGATCTCCCATCAGAGGACATGAAGGGACGCATCATCGGCCGCGAGGGCCGCAACATCCGGGCGCTGGAACTAGCGACGGGCGTCGATCTGATCGTCGATGACACACCCGAAGCGGTGATCCTCTCTGGTTTCGATCCGATCCGCCGTGAAATCGCCCGCATCTCGCTCGAACGTTTGATGCAGGACGGCCGCATTCATCCCGCGCGCATCGAGGAACTGGTGGAGAAGGTGCGTCAGGAGCTCGATCAGAAATTGTTCGAAGAAGGTGAGGCCGCGGCGTTCTCGCTCGGCATCACCGACATTCACCCAGAAGTGTTGAGACTCCTCGGGAGATTGCGGTATCGGACGTCGTATGGTCAGAACGTGCTCGTGCACTCGCTGGAGGTCGCGCAACTTGCGGCGCTCATGGCGGTGGAGCTTGGAGTCAATGACACCATCGCGAAACGCGGCGGCCTGTTGCACGACATCGGAAAGGCAATCGACCGCGAGATGGAGGGTACGCATCTCGAGCTCGGGCGTCAGGTTCTCGACAAATATGGCGAGAAACGCGAAATCATTCATGCGATGGAGTGCCATCACGGCGATTACGATCCGACCACCGTCGAAGCAGTGCTGGTGAACGCCGCCGATGCCCTCTCCGCCGCCCGCCCCGGCGCGCGACGTGAGATTCTCGAAAATTACGTGCATCGCCTGGAGCGGCTGGAGGGAATCGCCAACGCGATGGATGGTGTGTCGAAGAGTTTCGCCATCCAAGCGGGACGCGAGCTCCGCATCATCGTCAACGCGGAGAAGATCGGCGACGAGCAGGCGATCTGGCTGTCGAAGGACGTCGCTCGCAAGATTGAATCTGAGCTGCAATACCCTGGGCAGATCAAAGTTACTGTCATTCGAGAAATGAGGGCAGTTGACTACGCGAAGTAAGGGTTGGCCGTACACCGTTGGCCGTTGGCCGAGTCTTTACGGCGAACGGCCAACAGCCAACGGCCAACAATGATCCGCGTCCTATACATCGGCGATGTGGTCGGCCAGCCTGGCCGGCGCGCATTGCATCAGAAGCTCGAGCACGTGGTCGACCGCGAGAAGATCGACTTCACGATCGTCAACGTCGAGAACGCCGCCGGCGGCTTCGGGGTGACCGAAGCGATTATGGAGGAGTTGGCGGAGCTGCCGATTCACGCGTACACGTCCGGCAATCACATCTGGGACAAAAAAGAGTTCGTCGATAACTACGATCACTACGATCACGTGATCCGGCCGGCGAATTACCCGGCTGGCAATCCGGGCAAGGGAAAAGTGATTCGTCAGACCGCCAGCGGCATCAACGTGGCGGTGATGCAGTTCATGGGCAACATATTCATGCCGCCGTGCGACAACCCGTTTCACTCCGCCGATCGCGAGCTGAAGGAGGTCGGCGACTCGGTCAAAGTGATCATTGTCGACATTCACTGCGAGGCCACGTCGGAGAAACAGGCGATGGGGCGCTATCTCGATGGCCGCGTTTCCGCCGTACTCGGCACGCACACGCATGTGCCGACGGCTGACGAGCGGATCCTGCCGAATGGCACCGCCTTTCAGACCGACGTCGGCATGACCGGCGCGTACGATTCGGTCATCGGCTTTCGCCCTGACGAGGCGCTGCATCGCTTCTTGATGAACACCCCTCGCAAACTCGAAGTGGCCAAGCGTGACATTCGCATGTCTGGCGCGATGATCGAGATCGACGAGGCGACCGGGCGGGCGTCGCGGATCGTTCGCATTCACGAGAAGGTGGATGAGTGATGTAGAACCGGCTCTCAGCCGGTTCGCGCCGGCTGGAGAGCCGGCGCCACGTACGCCCATGGATGTCTCCGTCATCGCGCTCGGACACGTCCACACCGAAGCCATCGAGTCGCTCACGGCGCATCTCACGCGCCTCGAACAGGTGGTTACCAATCTCGCGCCGAGAGTGATCCTGGGCGATGCGCGCGCAGAGCTGAATCGCGCGATCGATGCCGCGGCGCACGACTGGATTCTGATTCTTCGCGAGCGCGAATTCGTCGATGCCGCTTTGGCAGGCGAAATCGCCGCCTCGATCAACGCGGCAGATGCATGGGGATTTCGGCTGCGCGTCCTTCCGCTCTACTCCGGAAAGCCTCTTCGCCTCGGCAGTGATCCCGGCGAGGTCCGGCTGTTTCATCGCCGTCACCTGCTGCGCCGAGGTGATCTCGGCGTGCAGGGAACTGTGATTCGGCTGAAGAATTCGCTGCGTGCTCGGACGTTCGACTCGTCAGACGAACATCGGGCGTATCTGGAAAAGCACGGCGTTCCGCATTCGTGGTTGCGGCGCGCGCTGCTGTTTCTGCGCAATGCGCGCACGTTCGACGCGAATACGCTGCGCTATTTGTGGATCGAGGCGGGATTCGATCACGGAGAGCGGGCGTCCCGCCCGCAGTGATCGGGCGTCTCTGCGACTGCGGCCGAGACGGCCGCTCTCCTACGCTGGCTGCAGGCGCCGAAGCATCTGCATCTTGCCGTTGGAGCGGAACTGGCGCGGAGACATCCCAAAGCGTACGCGGAACTGCTGGCGGAAGTAGTTTTCGGAATCGAACCCGCAGCGCCGCGCGATCTGCGAGACTCGCAAATTGCCCGACTTCAACAGCCGCGCAGCTTTTTCCAATCGTTTCTCTTTCAGGAAGTGGCTGAGCATGCGGCCGGTGATGCGATGAAAACGGCCGGAAACATACTGACGCGTGTAACCGAGCTCCTTCGTCACCGCTTCAACGGTGATTTCCTCATCGTCGCGGAGCCGCCGGCGAACACACTTAATGAGCGAGCGAAGTAAGCCGTCCATACCGCTATTGACTTGATCCGAAGAACGGATCATATCCCAAAATTGACCGTTATGCTTTCCAGCGGTCGGCGTCTCGGTGATACAGCTTGGTGACCATCGCCGTCCCTCATCCGCCCTTCGGGCACCTTCTCCCCGCAAGCGGGGAGAAGGATCTCATCGCGCGAGGTCCCTCGCCCCGCACAGCGGGGAGAGGGTGGCGCGAAGCGCCGGGTGAGGGGCCGAGTCCGCCGTGCTACCATTTTTCAGTCCAAATGCGCAGCGCTGCAGTGGTGACACTTCTACTCATGGCCGTGTCTGCCACGGCTCAGGTGCGTATCACCATGCGCAAAGACGGAACGAAGCTGATCTCGAATTTCGGCGGAGGAGGCGCACGCGTCAGCGATTACGCGTGGCTGGCGAAGCAGCGCAACCGGCGCTCGAAATACGATCCGGCGATCGAGCGCTACAGCGATCGATTCGGCGTCGACCCGATTCTCGTCCGAGCGGTGATTCAGGTCGAATCGAACTTCGATCCGAAGAGCATCTCCCGGCGCGGTGCGCGCGGATTGATGCAGCTCATGCCGGAAACTGCGCAGCGCTACAACGTGCGTAACATTTTTGATCCGCAGGAGAACATTCGAGGCGGTATTCACTACCTCGCCGATCTGCTGCAGATGTTTCCCCACGATCTTCCGCGGACGCTTGCGGCGTACAACGCGGGGGAGAACGCCGTTCTGAAGTACGCCGGCATCCCGCCGTACGACGAAACGACGACATACGTGAAGCGCGCGCTCACGGTCTACTACGGCGCTCCTTACGGTCAGGCGACGTCGTTTCCGGGCGCGAAGGGCGGGCGCAAACTGGCCGGCGGGTTTGGCGAGCCATTCGTCACTCCGATGGCTGCGCTCCCCGGTATGCGGTATCTCGGCACGCATTGAGGTGTAGCGGCGGGCTTCAGCCCGCCGGCGGCCTAAAGGCCGCCGCTACACGGTAGAATTCCGCCGCTAATGTCGAATCTCGCCGCGCCATTCGATCAGGGCGTTTTTCTCCTTCACTACAACCGCGGGCGGGAAGGGTTCCAGGAGGGGCGCTATGCCGAGGCGAGGAGGGAGCTGGAGAGCGCGCAGAAGCTCCGTCCCGATGATCCCGACGTCCTGAATCTTCTCGGCCTGGTCTATTTCAAAACGAACGCGTTTCCTGAAGCCGAAGTGATTTATCGGAGATTGGCGAATGAGAATACGAACGTCTTCATCCTCCATTCAAATCTCGGACTGATTCTCTTCAAGCAGGGAAAACTCGACGAAGCGGAGCACTATCTGCTGCGCGCGGTTGAGCTCCGTCCTAACTACGCCAAGTCGCACCTCTACCTCGGTCTCCTTTATCGGCAACGGAAGAAGCTCGGTCTGGCGATGGACCACCTTCGCTTCGCCGGCGCGGACAAGCTCGTGCGCGAGGTGGAGAGCGAAATGCGGCCGCAGAAGCCGCAG
>QHVY01000285.1:0-4186 GCA_003223695.1 Acidobacteriota bacterium | reverse complement strand
GCTGCGCGCAAGCTTCAGGAGGCGGTCGACGAACCGCAAATTCTCGAGGGAAAGCGAATCGACATCGCCATCGGCCGCAATGTCGAAGGCGCTTCCAAGACATTCACGCTTCACGAAAACGGATTCCTGGAAATCAACTTCGCCAACAGTGTGCACGTGAAGAAGGGCACAGTCTCCAGCTACTCCGGCAATCTCAAATTCGTCGCCGAATCGGGCCTCCTCGGCACCACTGCGCAGACGCTGGTCAAAGCCGTGGGTCAGGGAAAAATCTTTGTGTACGAGAAGGGCCGCAAGACATTTCTGCTCGACCTCAGCGACGAATTCATTTATGTCGAAGGCAGCAACCTCCTCGCGCTCGAAGAGACGCTGACGTATCGCGTCGAGCCGATTTACGACAGCGCCTATCAGCGAAAAATCGATACGGTGAAGATTTTCGGGAAAGGCTCGCTGGCGATCTCCACGGCAATCGAGCCGCTCACACTGCGCGTCACGCGCGAGCTTCCGCTGTCGATTTCCTCAGCCGCGCTCGTTGCCTGGACCGGCAATCTGACGCCGGCCGTCGTCGACGACAAGTCGCTGGAGAACGTCATGATCGGAAGCGACGAGGAGGGCGGCTTCAAGATCCGCTTCGAGGGCGACGGCGTCGTGGTATCAGAGCAATGAGTGCAATGGCGCTCACGACTCCGCTCCATAAGATCACCGGATTGCGATAGCGCAGCTCGACGTGGTGCCGTCCCGGCGGGATCATCACCGATTGATAGGCGATATTCGCCCGCTGCAGCGGCACCCGACGCCCATCGATAAATGCATGCCAATATTTATGTATAGTAATTGCTATGACTAGCGGCGCTTGGCTCGGCGTCTCGAGGTCGAGATCCGCTGTGCTCGATGTTTCGGAAACGCGCAGAATGCGTCCGCCGGCGATCGAAAACCGCCCGCGGTTCGGAATTCTGGTGACGACGATCGGATGGTCGATGTTCCCGCGTTTGAAATCGACGATGTAGCGTACGTTCGAGATGGCCGCAAACGGCTCGCTCCAATGCGGATCGCCGCTGTTGCCGCGCCGAACCATCGCGTCGAGCAGATCGTGCGTCGGCAACAGATACGTCTCATCGATGTCGCCGTCGAGCGCGATTCGAAATCCCCACAGCGCCGGCGTCAACGGTCTCAGCGCATTGCGGACCGAGAGGGCCGGCGACATGCGCTCGTAATCGAGAGCCATCTGTTCCTGCGTCCATTCGCCTCGGTGAAAGATCGTCGCACCCGGTTCGAGCTCCTTTGCAATCGACGGAGCAGCGAAGAACCAGCGCGGAACGCGCGGTAGCAGTTGATTCGAGAACCACGCGAGATCCAGAAGAAGCAGTGCCAGCGCGGCGAGCGTCCAGATCCGCGAACTGCCGGCGCGCCAGAAAACCATCGCCCACGCGAATGCCACGATCGCGGCGAGTATTGTCGTCGCGCCGATGATCATCATCTGTGTGGCAACGAATGCGCCGGTGATGAGTAGCGCGAGGCCGATCGTCACGCCGACGATCGCAGCTACACGCCGCATTTCGTTTATGCGGTCGGCACAAACGCTCGCAAAGACGATCAGAGACACGAGTCCCGCGGCGATGAATTTCTCCGGATAGCGAATGGAATGCAGTCCGGCTGTGTACATCCAGCGGAAGAGGGGAGAGGCCGATCCGATCGCCAGCACGTACGAAACGGCGCAGATTGCGATCACGGCGAGCGCGCCGCGCTGACGTTTGATGAATCCCGCGATTGCCAGGATCGCCACCGCCACTCCGCAGTAAATGCTCGGCAAGTACGGTGTTCCGCGCTCGCCGAAAAACTGCATGAACCAGCGAGTCCGCAGGTTGAGGCCGAACGCGCGCGGCGCGAGCAGCTCGATCGGCCGAATGGGAGGCATGCTGTAGTCGACGACGACGTGATACGGAAATCCGCGCGACCGGCTGGAATCGTGCGTGTGATCGATCGCCGGAATGATCACCACGGCGGCGATCGCGCTGGCGATGAGCATCGCTGCAAGAACTCGCGGCAGCGCGCGGCGATCGACAATCAGAGTGCCGGCGATCACCAGCGCGAATATCTGCGGCACGGCGACCGGATCGAGAACGATGAGCGGCATCGCCATCGCGATTGCTGCAGGCGCGACGCCGCCGCCGCGAATCAGCCGCAGCACGGCCCACCCAACCACGCCCACCCAGCTCCAAACGAAAAATGTCGGCAGGTTGGTCATGGTGCCGAGGAGGAAGCCGCTGAAGGCGAAGGAGAGGGCGCCGAACATGGTCGCTTCGACGCGCAGTGGAATGGATCGCAAGAACAGATACATGCCGATGAGCGCGAGATAGACGTGAAAGATGATGTGCAGCGCGAATCCGAATCCGAATGAGCCGATGAAAATCAGCCACTGCGGCGGATAAAACACTTCATATGCCGGATTAGCGGCCATCGGCTGCCCGCCGCCGAAATATGGGTTCCACCACGGAAAATCGCCGCGCGCGATCGTGTCGCGCACGATCTGCTTCATGGGGTAGTGATAGGCAAACAGGTCGCGGAAAAAGAAGTTATTGCCGAGGAGGAGGACGTCGGCAAAGAAAAAAGTGGCGATGGCGACGAGCAGGACCAGGATCCGCCGATCGCTCATCCGCCCAGGCCGGTCATTTTGAACACGACCGGAATGATCACGTAGAGCTGCACGGCATCGAAAATCCCGTGTGCGATAACGCCGGGAATGAGATTCTTCGTTCGATAAAACGTGAAGCCGATGATCAACGAGATGATCGCCACGCCGACCAGCAGCAGCGGCTGCCCGAATCCTGAGTGAGCGAGGGCGAAGAGGATGGTCGAGACGATCAGCCCAACTCGCTTCTGCAGCCAGCCGCGAAAGAACGCCTCCTCGATCGTCATCGCTGAAACGACGATCGTCCCTTTTTTCCACAGTGGAAGTGCGGCCATCCAACCGATCATCGGCGAGGGCTGCGGGTTCTTCGGGATCACTCCCGCTGCGCTGAGCACGAGGACGATCATTAGCGCCAGCAGGATCGTGAAAATCCAGCCGCCAACGCCCACTGCGAAGCCGGCCATCACCGCTTCGCCGGCGCGCTCACGTGGGATGTTGAGGAATCTGCCGATGGGCGGACGCCGCGTCAGCAGCCACCATCCGGCGAGGAACGTCAGCAGAATCGCGTGCAGTGTGAACAGCGAGTAGAACGGCACGCGCGACAGATCCTTCACCGTCGGCGGATGGAGCGACGACCCGACGATCAGAAACGTTAGCAGGAAGAGAAACACGCCGAGCCAGAGGTAGGCGATCCACTTCGTCGCAGGCGATGAGAATTGATCGACTGAAAAGAGCTGGTAGCGCTCGTTCAGATAGATCATCGTCACCCACACGAACACGATGAAGATAAGGGGGAGGGTAAATGCGTTCACTGAGAAGAGTCTAGCAGGCGACGTTCCACGAAATTTCAAATTTCGAATGAAAAATTAAAAATGAAAATGTGGATTCTTCATTTTTCACTTGAAAGTCGAAATTTGAAATTTCGTTCTCAATCGAATTGAAGTGTAACAGGCGAGATGTCATCCCGAGCGTAGCGAGGGATCGGTGTGCGCGGGTGGTGCGACCACGTACATTTTTCGCACCACCCACCCGCCCAGGTCCCTCCCCTTTCGCTTCGCTCAGGGTCGGGATGACAAGCGGTGCTAATCGAATTCTCGTTTTGGACTGGCTTGCTCAACGCCCCACTGAGAAAGTTTTAACAGGGCAGGAAAGTTCGAATTTCGAATGAAAAATTAAAAATGAAAAATATGGATTCTTCATTTTTCATTTGAAATTCGAAATTTGAAATTTCGTTCTCAATCGAATTCTCTCTTCGCCGCCGCCTGCTCCGTTCCTACCCGCCCGGCGACGATGTCCGCGGCGAAATAATTTTCGCCGCGCACCGGCACGCCGGCCATGCGGCGCAGAATGGCAATCTGGCCGATGTGCGTGAAGGCATCGGCGATCGGCCCCTGAAACAGGCGCTCGGGCGGGCAATTCAACGCTTCCTCGGTCAGTTGCCGATCGAAACGCTGCAGACCGTCGAAGAAACGCTGCACCTCGGCATCCCATGATTGCGGCACTGCGTCGTTCCACTTTTTCTCGCCTCGGGCCAGGAAATATGCCCAATCGAGTAGATCG
>QHVY01000284.1:3819-7005 GCA_003223695.1 Acidobacteriota bacterium | reverse complement strand
GTTCGCTGGCGATTCTCGACAAAGAGATATTCTTGACCTGAAGCTTGAGGCAGAAGCTTTATCGCGCTGTGAGACGCTTCAATCTCAGCGATCTCCGTCGAGCCGTCAACACCTATGGCAACAGTCAACCATTCTTGTCTCGCTTTCAAGGGGGCACACGGGTGCGCAGGGACCGTACCGGGACCGCTGTCGGCGTAGTGCCCGTTCCAGCCACCGCTCGACATCAGGCACCACGTATGTGTGATTGGCTGTCCGTTCTCGTCGGTGCCTTCGATGAGGTCTGGCCAGTCGAAGAGTAGGTGGCCAAGTTCGTGGCACCACACCCCCAACGGTGAGTCTTCGGATACTGTTAGAAACTCATCTACCGAGCGACCATCTGGGGTGTTGCCGCCAGCGCGGAAGCCGCGGTGTGACCAAATTAGTTGGTGCCGTTCGTTGGGAAAGCTCTCCGCAGGGCGCCCAGCGTGGAGAAGCACGAATGCGTCGAGTTTGCCGTCTCCATCAGTGTCAAAAGACGCGAAGTTGGTGATCGTAGTCGAGATGCGTGCCAACGCGTCACGCACCATCGTTCGCGCATTGGGCTCGGCAAATCCTCGGCCTCCATCGCCGTTAGCGTAGACCGCCACGGCGTTCGGAAGTGTAATTGGCCCCACAAGCTGCCACGTGACATGGACTCTTCCGCCGCTCACTTCATCGTAGTACCGTGCAACTTGCCTCAAGATTCCGTCAACGACATTACCGGTGTTGGTAAAGGCACAGTCCGAAAACGCAGCGCTCACGACCAAGAGGCGGATGTCGGTACTACCCACATGCCGACGCGGCGGCGTTATGACTTGCGCTAGTGCTTGTAGACGCCGATTGCGCGCGGCCTCCACATGCGGCGTGAGCGTCGTTGCGAGCGCCTGTACCGAAGCAATGTCGCCCGCCGCTAGGAGGCGATCAATGACTGCGGGATCGATGGTCATCTGACACATTGGATTGAGTAGCGATAATACAATCTGGTTGCGACGACGAGCTGCGGCATTGACGCTATGGCAGGGATTGAAAACGTGTGGGGCGGGTTGATCTGAACCGAGTTGGCCAACCAATGACGCGGCCCGGTAAAAAGTCTTCTCAGGTCCTTTGTTGCTTGAGCGGCTTGACCAGGATGCCGAGTTCACGGATTTGATACGCCAGCGCCTGACGGGAGATCTTCAGCATCGCCGCCGCCTGATTCTGATTTCCGTTCGCCTGCAGCAGCGATTTCTCGATGAGCTCCCGGCGAAAACGAGCCACGGCGTCCTGATACGACCCGAGCGGCGTGCGCACGATTTTGATGCCCCGCAAACGCTCGGGCAAATGCTCGAGATCGATCTCCCGTGCATCGCCGGCAAGCGCGTGCGCCGCGCGAATCGTGTTCTGCAGCTCACGAATGTTTCCCGGCCAGTGATAAGACGCAAATGCCGCTTCGACCTCCGCCGACAAGCGCGCCGGGCCGCTCCGATGTTTCTTCTGCTCGGCGCAAAGAAAATGCGACGCAAGAAGAGGGATGTCGTTCGCTCGATCTCGGAGTGGCGGCAGAACGATTTCCACTCCTCGAACGCGGTAATAAAGATCCTCACGGAATCTCCCCTGCTCAACGGCCGCTTCGAGCTTTCGATTTGTGGCGGTGACCACGCGCACATCGGCGGATCGATTCACGGTCTCCCCGACGCGCCGGAACTCGCCTTCCTGAAGGAACCGCAGTAGTTTCGCCTGGGCAGTGAGCGGCATCTCGCCGATCTCGTCGAGAAACAGTGTGCCCCTGTCTGTCGTCTCGATCAGACCCGCGCGATCGCGATCGGCTCCGGTAAATGCGCCGCGCGTGTGACCGAACAGCTCACTCTCAATCAGATTCTCCGGCAGCGCTGCGCAGTTGATCGGCGTGTACGGCTTGTGGCGCCGCGACGACTGATGGTGAATCGCTCGCGCGACCAGCTCTTTTCCCGTGCCCGACTCGCCGAGAATGCAGACGGGCACATCGCGCTTGGCAACACGTGCGATCACTTCGTAGACGTCTCGCATGGCTTGCGATTCGCCGACAATGCCTTCGATCGATTCGCTTCGCGCTTCAATGGGGTCTTCATCGACGAGCCGGCGCAGTCGATGATGCTCGGCGCGGACGTGGAACAGAGAGGCGACCGCTTCGCGCGCACCGGCCGACCACTGCGAAAGGTCATCGATGTAGAGCAGCTCACGATCGCTGCACGCAATCCAATCGTCAGTCGGCGAGGCGAGAATCGCATCGAGCTCCGCCGCCGAGAGACTGGCGACGGATCCAATCTCCTGCCACTGTCCGAGACGATTGCGCGTTGCAAAGCGCCAGCGCATCGGGCTGAAATCATTCCTGGCGAACGGAAACGCGAGAGCAGACGCAGCGCACAGGATTCGCAGCTCCGATTCCGATGCGTCCTCGCTCACCGCCTCGTGTCCGATGTGAAGCTCAGACGCGATCTTCTCAACCACATCGTTGCGTCCGCGACCAAGTGCCGCACGAAACAACATCAGCTTCTCGGACCCGTTCCCCACCTCGGGCAGTGATCCACCGTTTTCCCAATCGAACAGTTGTGCTGCAAACGGACCCAGCGCACCATGCGCCAGGCGGCGCCGGGCGCGCAGAAGCGCGTGACGGCTTGTCAGTTCGACGTTTGCCGTTTTTCCGATCGATCGCAGCGGCTTGTCCCGACGTTGAATCCAGTCAATTTCATCGAGCATGAGCGCTGCCGTTTCGCGAATCTGGTCCGATGTCTTTGTTGCCAGGACGGCGTTTGCTGCGCGTTCGGCGGCGGAGAAGCGGCCGCGCGAGAAATCGATCGCCGCTGCGATCATTTCCAGCTCCGCGAGCCTCTTCTCGTCGCGCATGTCGCCGTAGAACTTTCGCAACCGCTCGAGAAGATGGGTCGCGTGCGTCCACTGCCCGTCGTCTGCCGCGAGAAACGCGAGCATGAACAGGATTCCGCCGGCGGCGCGATCGCCTTGCGTCTGATCGACGAGCAGCAATGCGTCGAGTGCCGCCGCACGCGCTCCGCCCCACTCACCACTGCAGAAGAGAGCAAAGAGGAGGTCGAGCGTCGCGTCCACGCGATCGTGCATCGCAGGCGCGGTGTCAATCGCCTTTCGCGCTGCGCTCACGGCTGAATCGAGATCTCTCGTGGCGATTGTTCGGTA
>QHVY01000284.1:0-3752 GCA_003223695.1 Acidobacteriota bacterium | reverse complement strand
TTGGTCGTCGACCGTAATCGCAACGCACTGATCGAGCGCCGTCGCCGCGTCGTCTGCGCGATCGAGAAGCAGAAGAATCTCGGCGCGGAGTAGCTCGGAATCGAAATCACGAGTGCCGAGGCGCTCGAGCCGCGACAGCGCGCTTCCATAATCGCCCATCCGACGTTCGATACGTGCCAACAGCGGCTCCGATGCAAACTCTCGCGCATCGCGGTAGCGTCCGGCGGCAAACAGCGCCTCGGCGAGTGTGCGTTTGAGTGGCTCGGACAGCGCGGATGGCGGCAGGGCGCGCAGCGTGCGGATCGTTTCTTCGGCCGATCGCCATTGCATCGATTCGAGAAGCGACGCGTAGGTTTGCACCACGTCCTGAGCGACGCGGGCCAGCGAAGCGCGCGACGATGGCGGAATCGCTTCGATCATCTCGCGCCGGATTTCGTCGGAGGCGAAAACAACTTCTTCCCCGTCGAGAGCGCAGACGCCCTCAGTGACGAGATCGGCAGCGCGCGCGGCCGACAGCACGCGTTCGAGAAAGTGGTCGACGAGTGTCTTCGGCACGCGACGGCCGAGGAGTGCGACGGCAGCAATGAACGATCGAAGCGGCTCGCGAAGCGAAGTCACCCCTGCTTCGTTGTTCGCGTCCGGCAACTCGCCTTCGTCGAGATAGCGAACAAATGCAGGGGTATGGACGAAGCGCTCGAGCCAGTCGCTGCTTGCACCCGCAGGCATCGCGCCGAGAACTGGCGAGAGCAGAAATGATTTGCTTTCGGGCAACTCCTGCCCCTCCCGACCCACCCACACGCCCACCCGGGAGGCCTGCAGCAGATCGACGACGCGGCGCGACGCGTCGTCGAACGACTCCGCCGATGCAATCACGAAAATGTTGCGAGACTTGTTGCCGGCGATCCGCTCGACAATCGCGCGTTCATCGAGCGACTGCGGGAGGCGCAATGCGCGAATCGCGGAGTAGCGGACAAGCGGCGAGGCGTCATCGCTGAGAATCACAACGGCCTCGTCGATCTCGGCAAGTGCGCGAAACGCGGTGAGGTCCGCCGGAGCGGCGAAGGATCCGCTCGATTGCGCGAGCAGATCGCGCATCGATTCAAATCCTGGAGCGGCGACGCGCCCGGCTGCCGAGCCGTGCAGCCAGCGCAGGTCGGCCGCGGCGTCGGCGCGCAGTCGCGATTCAATCTCGTGATATACGGTCTCGGCGCGCCCCCACGACTGGCGCAAGACGTCGAGTGGCGGAGCAATGATCGCTGCCGCGAATAGTTGAATCGATGTGAGCACCGGCGGCGATTCTTGCGCGCGGCCTCGAGCCGAAATCCGAACGAGCCTGCAGTCGCTTCCACGCTTTCGGACCGCCGCCCATTCGGCCGGATCGAATTCGCCATCGCTGACGCCGGCAAACTGAAGAAACGCGACGTGCGCGGCGAATTGTCCGAGGAGCGAGAGGCGGTCGCGCGTGCCGAGGTCTTTCAGCGCGGTGAGCGGCGTCGCGTCGACGTGCTCATGCCACGGCAATGTCGAGTGCCGCAGCACGGAGACGATCGCACGATCCCAGCCGAAATTCGGCAGGTCGACCACGATCGCGCGGCGGGTCGATCCGCGCATGCTCATGATGTGATGTGCGCGCATTGTATGCTCGCGGCGTGCAGGACGTCGAGGCCGCCGTTGAGGCAGCGAAGCTCGGAGCGGAAATCCTCCTCAAATATTGGCAGCGCCTCGGCAAAGACGACGCCGACATCAAGGCGCGCAACGACTGGGTCTCGCGCGCCGACCGCGAGAGCGAGACCGCGATCGTGTCGTATCTGCATCGTCAGTTTCCGCGCGATGCGATTCTTGGCGAAGAGGGAACCGGCCAAGCCGGAACGAGCGGACGCACCTGGATCATCGATCCGCTCGACGGCACATCGAACTACCTACAGCATTTCCCAGTGTGGTCGATCTCGATCGGGCTGCGAGCAGACGATCAGATCATCGCCGGCGCGGTTTACGAGCCTTTGCGTGAGCTCTTCTTCACTGCCGAGCGCGGCTCAGGCGCTTTTCGCAACGGCGCGCGCATGCATGTTTCCAATCAGCAGACGGTCGAGGGAGCATTTCTGGCGACGGGCTTTCCTTTCCGCGCGCAACAATATGTCACGATATATTGTGATATTTTCAAGGACGTGATCTCCCGAGCGAAAGGTGTGCGGCGAGCCGGATCCGCCGCGCTCGACCTGGCATACTCCGCCGCAGGAATCTTTGACGGATTCTTCGAGCTGCACCTCTCGCGCTGGGACGTCGCCGCTGGCTCACTGATGATCACTGAAGCCGGCGGGGTGGTCACGGATTTCTCCGGCGGCGACCGCTGGTTTGAGCGCGGCAACATCGTCGGCGCACCGCCCGCGGTGCATCGCGAGTTGATCGCACTGATCGAGCGTCACGTGACCGAAGAACAGCTCGCGCGATGACGGAGAAGCTGCCGCGCGAGTTTTATCTCCACGACACCATCACCGTCGCTCGCGCACTCCTCGGCTGCATTCTGTGGCGTCGCCGGCGGCGAGAACTTCTCGCCGCGCGGCTCGTCGAATGTGAGGCCTATCTCGGTGCGAACGATCAGGCCAGTCACGCGCGCCGCGGCCTGCGATCGCCGCGCAACGAGTCGATGTATCTCATCGGCGGCCACGCCTACGTCTACTTCACGTACGGCATGCATTGGTGCCTCAACGTCGTGACGCAGGAGGCGGACATCGCCGAGGCGGTGTTGCTGCGAGCAGCGGAGCCGCTGCGCGGAATCGAATCGATGCGCAAGCGGCGTCCGAAAGCGAAGCGCGACTACGACCTGATGAACGGCCCCGGCAAGTTGTGCTCCGCGCTGGATATCGATCGCCGCCTCGATGGCGAGCCGCTCGACGGAGATCGCCTCTTCATCACCGCGCGTGAAAGCGAGATCGATGAATCGGAGATCACCGTGAGCGCCCGCGTCGGCGTCGAAGGCGCGGGCGACGCTGCATTTTGGCCGCTGCGGTTCTACTTGCGCGGCAACCGATACGTCAGCGCGTACCGCGTGTAGGGCCGGCTTCAGCCGGCCTGACGGGCTAAACGCTCCCACATTAATCCTTCAAATACTCCAGCAGATAGTCGGCCGCCGCCTTCGAGTGCATCAGCCCGAGTTTGGTGATGATGTCCTTCTTCAGTTCGGGATCTTTTTCCTGACGCGCAAGGCTTACGAGGGTGGTCGCGCTCCCCTGGATGAAGAGCGAATTGATCACCGCCCGGCGAACTTCGATGCGCGAATCGCTCTGGTAAAGCGTTAGCAGCATCTGCCCGCTCCGTTCACCGCCGAGGAGGCCGAGGTTTCGAATGGCGGTGAGTTTGAGATCGGGGTTCGGCTCGCTGCGGGCGATCTCGTACAACTTTTCGCCATTGCCGCCGATGAACATCGCCTGAAGAATTTTCTTCTTCACTTCGAATACAGACTCGCGCGTGTACAGCTCCGCGAGCTCGCTGCGCGCGCCGAGGAGTCCGAGCTGGGAAACAGCGTCGGCGCGAAGGTCGGGATTCGATTCGCCTTTCGCCAGGGCGAGCAAACGTGTGGTATCGCCGGAGACCATGTACGACCTCAGAACCGATTTCTTGAGGTCGACATCTGACGTTGACGCATAGATATCCGCGAGCAGCTTGCGATTGCGATCGCTGCCCATGATGCCGAGGTAGCGCACCGCGCGCCGTTGCAGATCGGGATCGGCGCTGCTGCGCGCAATGCGCGAGAG
>QHVY01000283.1:6808-11527 GCA_003223695.1 Acidobacteriota bacterium | reverse complement strand
ATCAGGCAATCGCGCGCGAGAAGCAAATCAAAGGCTGGCGAAGATCCAAGAAGATCGATCTAATCGAATCGACCAATCCGAATTGGATGGAAGGGGCCGGACCATGCCTGCCATAGTCACCCACCCCTCCAGGCCCCTCCCCTTCGCTACCGCTCAGGGTCGGGGTGACAGAACATGAATTTGACGCTTCACGTTTGGCGACAGAAGAGCAGCACCGCTGAAGGCCGCTTCGTTGATTACACGGCGAACGACATCAGCCCCGACGCTTCCTTTCTGGAGATGCTCGACGTCGTCAATGAGCAGTTAATCGAAAAGGGAGAAGACACGATCCACTTCGAGCACGATTGTCGTGAAGGGATCTGCGGATCGTGCGGCATGATGATCAATGGCATCGCCCACGGTCCTCTCGGCGGCACGGCGACATGTCAGCTCCACATGCGGCAATTCAATGACGGCGACGAGATCTGGGTCGAGCCCTTCCGCGCACGAGCCTTCCCGGTGATCAAAGATCTGATCATCGATCGCAGCCCGCTCGACGAGATCATTCAGGCGGGCGGCTTCATCTCTGTCAACACCGGCAGCGCGATCGAGGCGAATACGATCCCCATTCCAAAGGTCGTGCAGGAGCGCGCAATGGACGCCGCGGAATGCATCGAGTGCGGGGCATGCGTGGCGCAGTGTCCCAATGGCGCCGCCCAACTCTTCACCTCCGCGAAAGTCTCGCACCTCGGCCTCTTGCCTCAGGGACAGCCGGAGCGCTACGACCGCGTGCTGCGCATGGTCGAGGTGATGGAGGAACACTTCGGAAGCTGCACGATGTACGGCGAATGTGAAGCCGTCTGCCCGAAGGAAATCTCCATCGATTTCATTGCCCGGATGAATCGCGATTACATCGTGGCGCGATTCAAGAATCGAAAAGCGGGTTAGCGCAAATTCGCCTGGATCTTTTTCGCCGATGCCAGATGGTCCTGGAGCGTCGGTAGCATTTTCGCCGCCCAGGCGCGCAAATCGGGGTCTTTTGCGTTCGTCGCTGCTGATTGAAAATCGCTGACTGCTTTTTCGTGGTCCCGCACCATTTTATTGATGTACGCGCGATCAAAGTCGCGGCCGGCAATTGAGGAGAGATCGCTCGGCACATTCGAAACAGGATTTGGAAGCGCGACTCCTTTTCGGAGGGCGAGCTGTTTCAATTCCTGGTCCGCCTGACTGTGGTCCGTCAACAACCGGTTCGCGAAGCTTTTCACACGCGCGTCGGTCGCCTGATCCGCTGCCATGCGCGCGGCGTTCACTTCAGTCTCATTCGCCTTCGCGGCGGCGATGAAGAACTGTTTGTCCTCCGCGTTCAGAGAGCTGATGGTTCCACCGCTGGAGCCGGTACTGGTCTTCGATGCGGTTCCGGTCGTTTCGGTGCCTGATGTGCTCACCGTATCGGTGGCCGTCGCGGCGGTCTCTTTACTTCCACAGGCAGCGATGAGCAGGACGGCAAACGCAAGATGCTTCATTTCAGTTTCGAGGCGACTTGCTTCGCCATTTTCAGATGGTCCTGAATGACTGTGAGCGTTTTCGCGGCCCAGTTCTTGAGGTCAGGATCCTGCACATTCTTCGACGCATTCTCGAACTCCTTCGCGTCCTGCTCGTGATCTTTGACCATGTTGGACATGTACGCCTTGTCGAACGCTGTGCCGTTCTTCATCGACAAATCGTTCGATGTTTTCTTCTCCTCGGCGCCCGGCTGCGCTGGCAGCGTTACTCCTTTTTGTGCGGCAAGCGCCTTGAGCTCTTCGCCTGCCTTGCCGTGATCGGAGACCATCCGATTGCCGAAATCTTTGACGTCGTTGCTCGTTGCTTTGGCCGCAGCGAGTTGGCCGAGCTCGACCTCCATCATGCCGCCTTCTGCGGCTTTGGTGGCGAAGTCTTTATCCGCTGCGCTGAGCGGGGCGGTCGAGGTCAACGCAACCGTTGTTGTCGGGCCAGTGTTTGTCGCGGTGATTCCGGTCGTTGCGGTGCTGCTCGAGCCGTACGTGTCCGTCGTCGAGCTCGTATTCGTCGTGCTCTCCTTCTGACAGGAGAATGCGAACAGGGAGACGAATGCGAGCAGAAAAATCGAGTTGCGTTTCATGAATGCGTACTCCTTTCCGGCGCCTTTTGTGGTGCACGAAAAGTTCCATCTACAGAAGCTGATGTAGTGCATCGGCCAACTGATCGTATTCGTCCACTGTGTTGTAGAGCTGAGCCGAGACGCGCAAGACGCGCTTCGGCGGGCTCGGCCACTGCATGACCGGCACTTCGATCGAGAATCGCTCGAGCAGCGCGTCCTGCAGCGGATCGATCGAAAGCGGCGAAAGCGGAGTCGGTTCGCCGTCGGGGAGCGACACCGACGCCATCGCGCCGAGCATGTCGTCGGGAGCAGGCTTCTCGATGCGGAGGGCATCGCAAAGGATCTCGCGCGCGCGGAGCACAAGCGTGTGATTGCGACGCATCACCTCCGCCCATCCGCCCTCGACCAGCGTCGGCAGGAATCGCAGCGCCTCGCTGACGGCGAGCCACGGCGACGGATCGTACGTGCCGGTCCAGTCGAATTCGAGATGAAAACGCGAGCGATCAGTTCGCGGCGAATTGGCGCCGTGGCTGATGGCAACCGGACGAATCGCGTCGCGTTTGTCGGCGCGAACGTAGAGGAATGCCGCGCCTTTTGGAGCGCACACCCATTTGTGCAGATTACCCGTGTAGTACGCCGGACCGACGGCGCGGATATCGAGAGGAATGTGGCCCGCCGCATGTGCGCCGTCGATGAGCGTGTCGATTCCGCGCACGTTCATCGCAGTAACGATTCGCGCAACCGGCATGATGAGCGCCGTCTGGCTCGTGATGTGATCGATCAACAGCAAGCGCGTTCGGCCGGTTGCTGCGCTCATGACGCTATCGAAAATCTCATCAGGCGAACCGACCGGAAATGGAATGTCCACAACATTAACTCTTGCGCCGCTGCGCGACGCGATGGATTCGAGCGCGTTGCGACAGGCGTTGTACTCATGGTTCGTGACGAGCAGCTCGTCATCCGCGGAAAACGTGAGCGAACTAAGAACCGCGTTCACGCCGGCGGTTGCGTTGGGAACGAACGCCAGGTTCTCTGGTGGCGCGCCGATGAAGGTGCCGAGGGTGCGGCGAACGTCGTCGAGGAGAGGTTCGAGCTCCCGAATCAGAAATCGCACAGGCTCCTGCTCCATGCGCCGGCGGAACTCGTCCTGCTTCGCGAGCACGACCTTCGGCGTCGCTCCGAACGAGCCGTGATTCAGATACGTGACTGACGGGTCGAGGAGCCAGTGTTCTTTAAGGGATGAGGGATGAGGGATGAGGGATGAGGGAGTCGTCTGCTTTGATTCATCCCTCATCCTTCATCCCTCATCCCTTCGGAATCATACTCACGATCCGGCGCATACCTTCGGAGAAGATTTCCGGCGCTGTCAAGAGCGAAACGACAAAATATCCGTCAGATGCAAAATCAAAAAAGTATCCTGGATAAACGACCACGCCCTGCTCTTCGATGAGCCGCAGCACGAGCTCTTCGTCTGAGCCGGTGCTTGGCACGCGCACGACGGCCGACCACCCGCCCTCGACCGGCAAGACGCGCATCGATGGAATCGCCGCCGATCGCAGATGATCGAGATTCCGGCGAGTGCGCGAGGAGATTGCCGCCCGAATCCTCGGCGCGACCGCGAGAATTTCGGGAAGCGCTACCTGAATCGGCGTGGCAACGGAAAGAAAATTGTCTGCAATCACCTCCAGGGCGGCGATCGCTTTTTCCTTGCCCGGACCGCTCACGCGAATCCACGCCAGTTTGTAGTGCGGCAGGCCGGCGGATTTCGACAGTCCACCGAGCGTGAACGTCAGCACGTCGTCATGAGTGAAGGTTGATCCGCGAGCATCGAGCGGATAGTCGAGAAACACTTCATCGGAGATGATCGGCAACTGAAGCTGCGCCAATTCATTTTGCTCGGACGAGGCGACGAACGAGCCTGTCGGATTGTTTGGATTGACGACAACGATGGCGCGCGTTCGCGCGGTGGTCGTCTCTCGAACGCGCGAAGGATCGATTTCCCACCGCTGGTGAAACTCGAGTGCGAACTGTCGCAGTGTCACCATCTCCAAAGCTCCGAGGTGTTCGAGCAGCGGATAGGACGGAATTGCGGTCACGATCTCGTCGCCGGGATCGCACAGCAACTTGAAGAGGAACGAATACGCTTCGCTTGTCGACGCCGTAAGAATCACATCGCCGCCGAGCACTTCGCGCGCCGAGGGGAGTCCGAGCGGGTCGGGTGTGTAGGGGGCGCGAGAAGCTCGCGCGAAGATTTCGGAAAGCTCGTCGAGCGGGTAGTCGATCGCCGCTCGTGTCGGATTCGATTCAGTCAGGTCGAGGATTTCACCGGCGCGGGCCTGCCGCGCGAGCGTTAGACGATTGACGGGCGCGTTCCAGTTTGTTCGGCGGGAGAACGTCACGAGCAGCTGCGGCGCGCTGCCGCGAGTCCGCTTTCAATGTCCGCTCGCGCCTGCGCCTGCGACGATGGTACCGCATCGATCGCCTGCTCGAAGGTCCGCATGGCTTCATCGCAGGAGCCTTTCGCCGCGAGCACCCGCGCCAGCGTGTCGAGAACGAGATACGAGTCGGGCCCGGGCTGCGCGACCGCTTTGCGTGCGAGCGACTCCGCTTCGTCGAGCTGC
>QHVY01000283.1:5381-6769 GCA_003223695.1 Acidobacteriota bacterium | reverse complement strand
CTCCCGCACGATCGCCGAGCTTTTCCATGGCATTTCCAAGATCCGTCCACGCGACGGAGGAATCTGGGTGAGCGGCCACAATCTCTCGGTATCGCGCCGCCGCCTCGGCGACCTTGCCCTCATCTTCAAGTGCGATCGCATCGCGCAGCGCGACGCGCACCTCATCATCTTTCGTGCGCGGATGAATGAGGATCGCTGCGTGTCCACCGCCGCTCCACGGCTTGTCCAGACGATCGAGCGAGACCCAACGCGCCTGCCGGTCGCCCCACTGTGTGCGGATCAGACCGCGGTCGGAGTCGATGCCGTCGGCGACGATGTAGTGAAAAAAATCGTAATTGTGGCCGGGCGCGTCGACGACCTGCAACATCAGGATGACCGGCCTGCCGTTGCGCAATTCGTTGGCGATCAGCTCCGGCGTGCCGGTGACGAGTTGCGCGTCGAATCCTTTTTGCCGCGCGGCGATGAGCATATCGACAGTCATCACCCCGCCGCGCGTTTTCGGCAGCGAAGCGTCCCACTGCTGCAGCGATGTTGCGTCGCCGTAATGCTGCAGCACGGTCGCCAGCGAGCCTGCGCCGCACGACTCGATTCCCCACCTCAGCATCGGAATCTGCGGCACGACAGTCGCCGACGACGACGGCGCTGTCGATCGCGGCGTCATCGTTACGCACGATGTGAAAAGAAACGCACAAAGGGCGAGGCGCCATCGAGACGCACTCGCCCGTTTGGAGGAGGATTGCAACACGTCAGTTCAGAGTACGACCGCGAGAATGAGGACCGCGAGAGCGCCGATGCCGATCCAGATCCACTGCTGCTGAGTGAGACCGGCAGCTTGCAGTTGATTCACGTTCTGCGCGAGCTGACGCAGATCTTGATTCGACAACTGCGCGATGCGCTGATTCGCCTGCTCCTGCGTGAGGCCGTGCGCCGCGAGCACTGCGGCAATCTGCTCGTTGGCCACGACGCCGCGGACCAGCGCCAGATCAGCGGCGCGAGAGTCGAGACTCTGATTGGCCACTGCCTTTGATGGCGTTGGAGCAGCGAACGCGGGGACTGAGGCAATCGCCAGGACCACAAAAAGGATGAATGACCGTTTCACAACTTCCTCCTTAGCCGAGGGCGACGATCAGGATCAACGCCGCGAGAGCGCCGATGCCGATCCAGATCCACTCCTGCTGCGTCAGGCCGGCGGCCTGTAACTGATTCAGGTTCTGCGCGAGCTGGTGCAGATCCTGCGGCGAGAGCTGCGCCAGTTTCTGATTGATCTGCTCCTGCGTGAAACCGCGCGCCTCGAGAACCTTCGCTACTTGATCGTTTGCCGCGATGTCGCGCACCAGCGCGAGATCGGCATCGCGCGTCGCGAGACTCTGATTCGCCGCAGTCTTCGA